>NZ_JAMXEX010000001.1:900000-1001154 GCF_025370775.1 Ancylothrix sp. D3o
GATTAACTACTGTTTGAGTCTACTACAAACCATTGATTATGTTTGAAAAACCGGCTTTCTTTAATAACCTCCATTTCTTTTAAACAGCCGGTGTTTTAAAATCTATGTTTCTTGAAAAATGGTCGGTTTAAGAGTGAATTTCGCTTGACAACTCCCAACCGGGTATGATATGATAAAATCGATAAGGAAGAACTATCTCCAAATAAGCACCTCTAATGCTAGAGGCCGGTTAACCCTAATTGATAACTGCCAACTTGAGAAACCGGCTTTCTTTAATAACCCCGATTTCTTTTAAACAGCCGATGTTTTAAAATCTAGGTTTCTTGAAAAATAGCCGGTTTAAGAAGAGATTGGTATTGACAAGAGCCTAGCGGGTATGCTATGCTAAAATTGATAAGGAAGAACTATCGCAAAATAAAGCCAGTAATGTTAGAGGCCGGTTAACCCTATTTGATAGCTGCCAACAAACAACCTGAATAAACCTGCCCCGCCTCTGAACAAATTTTCAAAGCTGTAGTCAAAAGTCAAAAGTCATCGTTGAAAAGAAAAAATAACTCAACAACAAATGACAAATGACAAATGACTAATCAGCGAATCTGCATATGAACCGCGTCAGAAATGGTAGGAATTTCGGCATACAGACCCCGGAAAGACTGGACAACAGAATAGATCACAGCCGCCAAAAGACCCAAGAAAATCATATTAAACAGAATCTCGATAACAAATTGAACTTGCAAGCCCCTCGCTAAAATAGGCACAACCAAACTGCACAAGATCAAAATAATATCAATTAAAATTGCCTGCATGGTGTTAAAGCGAATAAAGTGATTAATACTTTCATTCCTGACCACCAAAAGAAAAAGAGCAAAAAACACAATAAACCCAGCAAAAGGAATACTGTTATATAAATTAATCACCGGCAGAATCGGCAAAAAAATAAGCCCCAAAGCCGGAAACTGGGCAAACAGAAATTTTCCAAACCCTATCCCATCAGCCAAAGGAAGCAAATAAGGTAAAGCCGCAAAAATACGTTCAGAAACAGTAGTAGTCCCGCGCCAAGACATGAGCTATCCTCCAAAGTAAATCGCTTATTCGATGATACCATTTGGCAAAAAGAATCATAGGAATCAAATAAGAAAGCCATCAGCCTCCTTATTGGTTAAAATTTAAAAACTCAAATTTAAAATCCTATGAGTCCTAAACTCAGGATAGCGCAATCACAAAAACACTCCCGGCTACCATCCCCGCCTTAACCTGTAGCCAGACAAAACACTGAAATCAACCGGCCCGCACTCAGCCAATATTAGCAACACGAAAACCCATTTGGCACTGGTATTGCTCAGGCTGGCTTTCAGTTGGCGTACGAACAGGACTACCGCAGCCAAGTTGACCTTGACGAGAACGCGGTTGACCACTGTGATCCGCCATCAAACAGCCTTGACAAACAGCTTGCGAAGAAATAATCTGGTCATCCATCAAAATCACAAACATCACACACCTCCGGCGTAGTAAGTTCCCGTAGCCAGCCAAAAGAGGCTAAAGTGAACTTAGTTAATTACCAGCTTGGGCTGAGTTTATTTTATGCGAGTCTTCAAAGAAAATCCGTAATTTATAACACAGCTTAATGTATTCCAGATAACGAGTCAGCTTGATTGCCGTTAATCAGCGCTCAGAAGTTTTTTAGTTTTTCTCCCCATTACCAAAATAGATGAACTTGCCAACCAGCATTTAAGCCTTAAGCCGCAAATCTTAAATTTCAACACCTAACCATTAACTCTTGAGTGATGACAAATTTCCAAAAAAACGATATAATAAAACGTTTTGGAAGACATTTGTCGGCATCAAGGTAGAGCCCTCGACACGACAGAAAGCTCCACATATCTATGACGCGGGACTGCTCGCCCCTGTAGTGCCCCGGCCTCGCTGACGCAAGCTAGGAGCAACAGCACCCATACTCGCTTGAAACCAAAACGTTTTTATCCAAGGAAATCCCTGTGACTCAGACCAACCTAGACATTTTGTCATTAACCGACCCCGCCGTTGCCGGTTTCATCCAGAAAGAATTAAAAAGACAACGCGATCACCTAGAACTAATCGCCAGCGAAAACTTTACCTCCCCCGCCGTCATGGCAGCCCAAGGTTCAGTATTAACCAACAAATACGCCGAAGGCTTACCCGGCAAACGTTACTATGGCGGTTGTGAATACATCGATGAAATCGAACAACTTGCCATCGACCGAGCCAAACAACTATTTGGTGCTGCTCATGCCAACGTCCAACCCCACTCAGGCGCGCAAGCCAACTTTGCTGTATTCCTGAGTTTACTCGAACCCGGTGACACCATCATGGGCATGGACTTGTCACACGGCGGTCACTTAACACACGGCTCACCCGTAAACGTTTCGGGTAAATGGTTTAAAGTTGTTCAATATGGAGTCAGCCAGCAAACAGAACAACTAGACTATGACCAAGTTCGGGAAATTGCCCAAAAGCACAAGCCTAAATTAATTGTTTGCGGTTATTCTGCCTATCCTCGGATCATTCAATTCGACAAATTCAGAGAAATTGCTGATGAAATAGGCGCTTATTTGATGGCAGATATTGCTCATATTGCCGGTTTAGTAGCCACCGGCCACCATCCAAACCCCATCAACCACTGCCACGTCGTCACCACCACCACCCACAAAACCCTGCGGGGCCCACGTGGCGGCTTAATCCTCACCAACGACCCCGAACTAGGCAAAAAATTTGATAAAGCCGTATTCCCCGGCACCCAAGGCGGCCCGCTTGAGCACGTTATTGCCGGTAAAGCCGTTGCCTTTGGTGAAGCCCTTAAACCCGAATTTAAAGCTTATTCTGCCCAAGTGATTGAAAACGCTCGCGCATTGGCCGGTCAATTGCAAAAACGTGGCTTCAAAATAGTTTCAGGTGGGACAGATAATCACCTGATGCTTGTAGACTTGCGTTCTATGGGCATGACCGGCAAACAAGCCGACCAACTCGTAAGCGGAGTCAACATCACCGCCAACAAAAACAGCGTCCCCTTCGATCCTGAATCCCCCTTTGTCACCAGTGGCTTACGTTTAGGTTCACCGGCCATGACTTCTCGCGGTATGGGAGTTCCAGAATTCACCGAAATTGCCAATATAATAGCCGACCGGCTTTTAAACCCTGAAGACGAAAACGTAGCCGCAGAATGCCGCCGCCGCGTCGCTGCTTTGTGCGAACGTTTCCCCTTGTATCCTCATCTAAACGTGCCGGTGCCAGCCTTAGTCTAATCGTCATTCATAACCGGCACACCCTCCCACAAACAAATGTCTGTACAAAAAAGTTACATTGTTTGAATTTTGGGAAGCATGGATCTCCTGCTTTTGCATTGTGGAACCAATTGGTTACATTTGTTGTGAATTTTGCAACCAATTGGTTACATTTTTGTCAACCTTGTTTGACATTTTTTCGATGTTGTTTGCCGCCAGAGTTAAACAACTAAAACCAGCCCTACTTTTGCAGCAAAGTTTATTTAAAAAACCCAATTTCTCCCTACCCCCTTGACAAAATATTAATAGCTTGGTAGGTTTGACAGATTGTTTTGCCCGTGACTTCAGTTACTAAGGCAGCGACCGAGTTGCCGCATCATAAAAACAACAGCAGACTCTCTCAAAACCCAGTTAATTCACTCCCGGTAAATATGCCATAGCGGCGAATGACTGAAATGTAGTAGACTCTGGCTGACATCTTACGTCGCCCCATACTGAATTCAGATGCCTTACCATCTGTACCACCTCCTAGCCTTTACGGTGTCCTCTCTGGTCGTCCTGTTGAGTACACCCATCGTCAAAAAAATTGGCCTCAAAAGTGGCCGGTTTGACCCTCCGGGCGGACGCAAAATCCACCAGCGTCCAATGGTGCGTTTAGGAGGAGTATCAATATTCACCGGCACCCTGGTCGCCCTTTTACTCGTTTGGAGTTTAGGAGGCTTTGTCGATGCCAATGGATACCCCCTACACGGAGAAAAAGAATACGAAATCTGGGGCGTTACCCTTGGCGGCATCGCCTTTTTTCTGATCGGTTTAGCAGACGACTTATTCAGCCTCTCAGCCTTGAGTAGGCTCACCATGCAAACCACCGTAGCAAGTTTAGTTTGGTTGGTAGGCGTGCGAATCGATTTTCTGACGATTCCAGGGGCCGGTCTAACCCAAATCGGACTTTTAAGTTTGCCCCTCACCGTAATATGGTTAGTCGGCATGACCAACGCTATCAACTGGATAGACGGTTTAGACGGCCTTGCTGCCGGAGTTTCAGGCATCGCCGCCGTCGTTATGTTGGTGGTAAGCTTATTTATGAAACAACCAGCCGCCGCCTTAATCGCAGCCGCCCTAGCCGGTGCTGCCTTGGGTTTCTTGCGCTACAACTTTAACCCAGCCCAAATTTTTATGGGCGACGGCGGCTCCTATTTTATGGGCTTCACTCTTGCCGGCGTAGGAGTGATCGGTTTAGTCAAAACCACCGCCGTCACAGCCGTATTTTTGCCCTACTTAATTTTGGCAGTACCCATCTTAGATATGTCTGCCGTTATTCTCTCCCGATTGCGAGACGGCAAATCCCCCTTTAGCGCCGATAAACGCCACCTCCACCACCGTCTCTTGAGGGCCGGTCTTTCTCACCGGCGCACAGTTTTATTTATCTACGTTCTTACCCTCTGGGCCGGTACCCTCGCCCTCGCCTTTTCCGGCATTCCCAGCGGTTTAGCCTATGCCGCCGCCGCCACAGCCCTCCTCAGCTATATGAGTTGGCGCGTCTGGAAACATGGTCGTCAGTCTTAGCAACCAAGCGTCTCTGGCCACTCCCAGAGACATCCCCAGATTACGCCACTTGGGAGGTGGCACTTTGACATTTTTTCACAAACTAAAATTTTAAATCGGGCCAGCCTTAAATCTCCCCACCCTTAAATACCTTTCCAAACAAATTAAAATTTTAAATCGCCCCACCCTTAAATCAAAAATCTAAAATCGCATGAGCGCTGAAATTATCTGTGTCGGAACAGAATTACTCTTAGGGGATATTCTCAACACAAACGCCCAGTTCCTCGCCCAAGAATTAGCCGCTTTGGGCATTCCCCACTACTACCAAACCGTTGTCGGCGATAACCCCGACCGGCTCAAACAAGCTATTGCTATTGCCAAAAACCGCGCCCAAATTCTTATTTTTACCGGCGGTCTTGGCCCCACCCCAGATGACCTCACCCACGAAACCATCTCCGACTTTTTTGCCACCCCCTTAATAGAACGCCCAGATATCGTAGAAGATATCTTCCAAAAATATGCAGCACGCGGTCGCACAATGGCACCGTCCAACCGCAAACAAGCTTTGATTCCCCAAGGTGCAGAAATTTTACCTAACCCGACCGGCACCGCTCCTGGTATTATTTGGCAACCAACCCCCAATTTAACGCTTTTTACGTTTCCAGGGGTTCCCAAAGAAATGCACCGGATGTGGGGCGAAACGGCTGTCCCTTTCCTGAAAAACCAGGGTTGGGGCAAAAATGTCATTTACAGCCGCACATTAAAGTTTTGGGGCATTTCTGAGTCGGCTTTGGCAGAAAAAGTGGACAGTTTTCTCGATTTGCCGAACCCAACCGTTGCCCCCTATGCCTCTCAAGGCGAGGTGAAGCTGAGAATTACTGCTAAAGCTGCCAGTCAAGAGGAAGCTCAAGAGTTAATTGCGCCGGTGGAAGCTCAACTTAAGGCAATTGCCGGCAGCGATTATTTTGGCGCAGATCACGAAACTCTGGCAAGCGTTGTCGGACAATTGTTGGAGCACACCGGCCACACTCTCGGTGTTGCTGAATCATGCACCGGCGGCGGTCTTGGCAAAATGATTACGGAAGTCTCTGGCAGTTCTAGTTATTTCCTTGGTGGTGTCATTTCCTATGACAATCAAGTGAAAATCTCTCTTTTGGGTGTCAATCATCAAGATTTATCTCAATTAGGCGCCGTCAGCGATACGGTGGCTGAACAAATGGCTTTGGGTGTGCGTTCTGCTTTGGGTTCCGATTGGGGAATTAGTATTACCGGCATTGCTGGCCCCGGTGGCGGCTCTGAAACTAAGCCGGTGGGGTTGGTTTATATTGGTCTGGCTGCTCCTTCTGGAGAAGTCGAAAGTTTTGAATATCGCTTTGGCCCTCTGCGGGAACGTGAGTTAATTCGTCATGTTAGTGCTTGTACCGCTCTCGACCATTTACGCCGGAAGTTGCAGACTTCTTAACAAAGCTCTTAATTCGGCTTGACCATTCTCGATGATTCGTTATTATTAAGTAAAGAACACATATTCGTTTATCTGTCTCGCGTCGGGTTTGGCTGGTAAACGATGGTTGACGCTGAATTAAAGGAGCGCACGGTTCAATGGATTACATTGATAAGGTACTGGAAAAAATTAAAGAATTGGCTCGGAAGCTGATAGAGGCTTTGCTTGGCCCTGATGTTCAGCCAGAACCCGAACCGATACCAGTGCCGGTGAATGATTCTAAACGCCGCCGTTAGTCTGTTAAGCATAAAAATAAGCGACAGGTTACTTTGTTAAGTATTTTGGTGTTACATGGGCCAAATCTCAATCTCCTGGGTCTACGAGAACCAGGGGTCTATGGTTCGGTGACTTTGGATGAAATTAACAACCAATTAACGCAAAAAGCGGAAACGTTGGGAGTTAAAGTTTCTGTGTTGCAATCAAACCATGAAGGTGTGATTGTGGATGCTATTCATGCGGCAATTGGTCAGCATCAAGGGATTTTGATTAATGCAGGGGCTTATACGCATACGAGTGTAGCCATTCGAGATGCGCTGGCCGGTGTGGCTATCCCTACGGTGGAAGTCCATTTGAGTAATATCTACCGCCGAGAAGCTTTTCGCCATCACTCTTATATTGCGCCGGTAGCTATCGGTCAAATTAGTGGTTTTGGAGCAGAAAGTTACCGTCTCGGCCTTCTTGCTTTGGTGGAATTTTTGAATAAAACTCCGTAGTCACTGTGTGTGCTTTTGGGCTGCGGTAGGCAGTTATAGGAAGCTTGCGGGCGAGCATCCCAACTACTTAGCTACAAGGGAAAACTAATAGCCACTGACGGGCGATGTTGAGGTTGACTAATGCGTTACTCGCTGTTGAGTCGATTTGAGGGCTGTTTGTTAGGGGCTGCGGTAGCCGAGAGGTTGGGGGCCGGTTATGAAGAAAATGCAATTGATTTGCAAAAATTGGCCTGGTTTGGCGTGGGAAGTAAGAATTTAAGTCGGTCTGTGTCAACGTCACGGGGAATTGCTATTCAAAAAGCAGCAGCAGAAAAGTTAATAAAAGAAGGATTTGTGCAAAAATCCTTTTGGCAAAGTCTGGCGGAAAAAGAAAATATAGATACGGTTGATGTGGTTTTAGGGACACTGCCTTTGGCGTTATATTTGCATGAACAGGAATTGAAAAAAAAGTTGAGTGTGCAGGAAGCTTGTTTAAATTTGCCTAATGGTGAATTTACGCAGCAGGTGGTTTTGGCGCTGGGATATGGGATTTCTTTGGCATTGCAAGAAAAGCTGGTGAAAAAAGTCTTGATTGGGGAAACGGTGGAGCGGCTGCAACAAGACTTGATAGGGGATGGGGTTTTGGCAAATCAGCTAAGTAGAATTCAATCGTCCCCAGAAGATGATAGCGGTTTAGAAACGCTCTTGCGGGTGGTGGGACGCGATTCTGTGAAAGGGCAAAAGCCGAGCACAGGGGAATTTTTAGGACAAACAGTGCCGGTGGCTATTGCTTTTGATAGTTTTTTGAGGTACTCAGAAGATTTTAGATTATGCGTGATTCGAGCCTTGCGAGCGGGGAAGTCTCCTCGACTGGCGGCTTTATGTGCTGGGGCGTTGTGTGGGGCGTATGTGGGAGTTGCCGGCATTCCGGTGGCTTGGACTCAGGCTTTGAGTGCGTTAGAGTTGGGTGTAGAGGAGATTGAGGTACGACAGATGGCCCTAGAGCTATTTGCTGCTTGGTCAGGTGTTTATCAAAATCAAGGGAGTATGATTGAGGCGGGCAGGTTTGGGGCGGTTGCGGCTCCTTTATTATTGCGCCGACGTTGACCATCGACAATGGACGACTGACAAGGACACCTGGAGTGGAAAATGCCCTCATACTCCAGAGCCGCTCTCGAAAAGGGGGCAACAGATGAGTGTATCAGCAATGACAATTGACACATGGGAAATTTTTCGCAGCGTCACGGTTCGCAAAAACAAAGCATTGGGAGGCTTTTTGGCCCCCTGAGGACGGGTGGGTTATACTGGCTGCCAGGGTGTTTTGTTTCCCAAAATAAACTTTTAGCAGTTCATGGGAGCGCGGTGAGATGAACGCGCTTGAATTAGTCACACTTTTTATTTACAAGCTACGCCGGCAGCAACGGCATTCTCAGCGTTTGGCTTACCGCCAACAAATTAAGGAGGAAACAACAAATGGTGCTATTGAAAAGGCTCCTTTGGGTAGAGTTCCCAAATTAAAGGCATCAATAAATAGGGTTGTTGGGGCTGATGGGGTAGAGCCTTCAAAAAACGGATGTAAGACTACCGCTTCTCGTTATCGAGCTCACCGGCCCCTTTCTTTGGTGTTTGCGGTTGTTTGCTTGACTGGAACAATCGGACACCGCTTTTACAATAAGCCGAAACTTGATGTAGGGACAAAAGCGCCTTACACGATTATTGCTCCGATGAGCGCTTTGGTGCCGGATAGTAAGACGACTGAGGAAAATCGGAAGGCGGCTCGCTTGGGTTCGGTGCCGGTGTTAAAAATCGATAAGGCTGTTAATGAGCAAATTTATGATGACCTGCGCCGGTTGCTCGAAGCTGGGAAGAATATTAGAGCTTTATTGACTGAGTTTCCCTTTGTCGAGACTTCTGTGCTTTCTCGCTCTACCCAACTGTACTTGCGTTCAGCGCGCTCAATGGACTGGCAAGCTGTGTTTATGGTTGTGACTGCCGGTGAGCCAATCAAGCCGCTTCAAAAAAGCCCGAACTCCGGCTCTCCAAAGCGAGCAGAGGTGGGGGTGCCGGTGGTGAAAGATCCCTTGTTAGAGTCGCTAGAAGCGCTGCGCCGGTTGGGGGAAGGCAGTCAAAAGAAAGCGATCAAGCAGATTCCTCCGACTTTAAATGCTGCGGGTTATCAGGCAATTTCTGAGTTGCAGCAGGTTCGTCAAGCTGTCTCCCCGCAAGAGTTTTTGGCGTTGTTGGAAAAAGTCAACGATGTGCGGCGGAGTTATTTTTTGGCGGTGGCGCAGCTTGAGGAGCAGGCTGTGGATGGGTTGAAAAATCCTTATGATATCAATTTGCTGGCTTTGTCTGATTCGGAGTGGCAGCAAACAAAGGAGGGGATTTATAAGACGCTTGAGCGGCTTCTGGCTTCTGGGGTGGCACCCGGACTGCCGCAGGAAACTTTGCGCTCTGGGGTGGTTGTGCATTTGCGCTCTGAGGTGCCTGTAAGCGCGGTGGGAATGGCGGCGGATTTGTTGGTGGCCGTGCTGCGTCCAAATTTGGTGAGGGATGCCGAGCGGACGAGAGCTTTTGCGGAGCGTGCAGCACAGGAAGTTCGACCGGCTATGGTAAGGGTTGAGCGGGGTGAGGTGATAGTGAATGCGGGGGAGACGATTTCTCAGCGAGATTTTGTTTTGCTGGATTATTTTGATAAAAGTCAGCGCCAACCAAATTGGCTGGGGTTGGTTGGGTTTGGGACGCTTGTGGCCGGTGCGGTGGGGGTTTTGTGGTTGGTGGAGCGTCGTTATAGTCCGGGTTTGCGCCGTCGAGATCATATTTTGGTTTTGTTGTTGACGCTTTCAGTGCCGGTTTTGGTGGCTTTGCAAATTCCTTATACGAGTTTAGCGGCGATTGGGTTGTTGGTGGGGAGTTTTTATGGCTCGGCTGTGGGTGTGACGGTGGTGGGGTTGTTGGCGGGTTTGTTGCCGGTGGGTTTGGAAATTGACGCGGTTTATTTGATTGCTTCGGCGGCGGGGGGGATGGTTGGTGGTTTGGTGGCGGGGAGGTTGCGCTCACGCGAGGAGTTGGCATTTTTGGGCTGTGGGGTGGCTTTTACTCAGGGGGTTGTTTTTCTGGTTGCGACTTTGATTTTCAGTCCGACGGCGGGGACTGTTTGGTATGTTTTGCTGAATTCGGCTGCTTTGCAAAGTTTGGCGGGGTTGGTTTGGAGTGTGGTGGCCCTTGGTTTAAGTGCTTATTTGGAGCATTTGTTTGATTTGGTGACGCCGGTTCGTTTGGCTGAGTTGGCTAATCCTAACCGACATCTTTTAAAACGTTTGGCTTCGGAGGCTCCAGGGACTTTTCAACATACTTTGTTTGTGGCGACTTTGGCGGAGGCGGCGGCGAAGCAGTTGGGGTGTAATGTTGAGTTGGTGCGGACGGGAACGCTTTATCACGATATTGGTAAGATGCACGATCCTTTGGGGTTTATTGAGAATCAAATGGGGGGACCCAATAAGCATGATTTGATTAATGATCCTTGGAAGAGTGCGGCGATTATTAAAAAGCACGTTTCTGAGGGTTTGGTGATGGGGAAAAAGTGTCGTTTGCCGGCGGCGATTAAGGCTTTTATTCCTGAGCATCAAGGGACGATGTTGATTGCTTATTTTTATCATCAGGCGCAACAATTGGCGAAGGAAAATCCGAGTTTAATTGTCAGAGAGGAGGATTTTCGTTATGATGGGCCGGTGCCTCAGTCAAGAGAAACGGGAATTTTGATGTTGGCGGATTCTTGTGAGGCGGCGTTGCGGAGTTTAAAAGATGCTTCACCAGAAGAGGCTTTGAATATGGTTCATAAGATTTTAAGGGCTCGTTGGCAAGATAATCAATTGGTGGATTCCGGTTTAATGAAAGAGGATTTGTTGAAGATTGCGGAGATTTTTGTGGAGGTTTGGTTGCAGTTTAATCATAAGAGAATTGCTTATCCCAAGGCTGTTTTGGCCGGCAAGTGATAAGAACAACCCCAAAAAACTCTATCCCTTCACCCCGCTTCCTGCATCGGTTGGCACAATATAACGCTGCAAGAACAAAAATACAACCACCACCGGCAAAATAGAAATCACACTCCCCGCCGCAATCAAACGCCAATCCAAAGAAAACGTCCCCGCCAAAGTTGCCACCCCCAAAGGAAGGGTATATAACTCCGGTTTATCCACGACAATTAACGGCCATAAAAAATCACTCCAAGAACCAATAAACACAAAAATTGCCAAAGTTGTAAGCGCCGGTCTAATAGCAGGTATCATCACACACCACCAAATCCCCAATTCCGAACAACCATCGATCCTTGCCGCCTCCTCCAACTCCTTTGGTACACCTTGAAAAGCTTGTCGTAATAAAAAAATACCAAACGCCGAAGCAAGCGAAGGAAAAATAATTCCCAAAAAAGTATTTCTTAATCCCAATTGCACCGTCAAAATATAAAGGGGAATCATCACGATTTGAAACGGAATCATAATCGTCGAAATAATTCCCGTAAAAATTAAATTTTTACCCCGAAAATCTAACCGCGCCAAAGGGTAAGCAGCTAGGGAACAAAAAAATAAATTCAAACTCACCGTCAAAACCGCCACCAATGAACTATTAAATAAATATTGCCCGAAAGGATTAGTCTGCCAAACCTTAACAAAATTATCAAAAGTCGGCTGACTTGGCAAAAACTGAGGCGGAAACTGAAAAATCTTTTCCTGGGGAGACTTGAGAGACGTACTAACCAACCACAACAAAGGAACCAACATCAACAAAGCAATGCCAAACAGCAGAGCATATATTCCCACCAACCGCCAGCCAGACCATTTGACGAACCGGCTTTTCCGCCAACCAGAAGCAAAATTTTTATCCATAATCATCCGCTCACAATTTTGTAACGTTTTCGTGATCTTTGCCGAATCGGGCCGGCAGGAATTACCCCAAAGATGGCCTATTTTCCATCAAAAAATTTTTTTCTGATTTCCTGTAAAACCTATTGACATAGATCCCCTAGTATCATAATATAGTAATTGTATTTTTTTCTCTAAATTCCAGTCAACGGAACCTAGTTGACACCCAACGGACAATCGTCCGTTGGGTCGCCAAAACCGGCTAAAGAAGTTAAAAAACTCAGGGATACACATTAGCTATAGCTGGTAGAAAAATATTTGTAAATAAATGTAAAATCTATTGACATAGATCCCGTACCATCATAATATAGTAATTGTATTTGTGTATCAAAAGTTAAGTCAACAAAACCTAGTTGACACCCAACGGACAATCGTCCGTTGGGTCGCCAAAACAAACCTATAAAGCCCCCAGTTAATCTGCGTTAATTTATCTGCGTTTATCTGCGTTTATCTGCGGTTAAAAAATCCTTAACCCCCCCTCCGTACAAACAGCAGTTAACCGACAATCCCACTCATCAACCGGCACCTCTGGCAAAAAAGCCTCTTCAAAAACAAGCCCAACCCTCGGCACCCTCTCCCATTGGGGCAAAGCAAAAAGCCGGTCATAAAACCCACCCCCATAACCAAGCCGGTAGCCACGCACATCGCACCCCACAGCCGGCACCAAAATTAAATCCACCTCCGCCGCAGACACCACCGGCGAGTCAGCCTTGGGCTCAAGAATACCAAACGAGCCAATTTCCAAAACTTCCCCCGGTTTCCAGACGTGCCAACTCAAAGACTCGCCGACACAACGCGGGAACCCCCAGCGCCGAGACTCCCCAAACAATAAACTCAGATCCGGTTCCTGACGGAAACTAAAAAAAGCCAAAATCGTTTGACACTCAGCAAATAACTCAGATGTTTGCAGATGCCTACAAATGCGCTCGCTTTTTTCTTTCCATACCTCAGCCGGCATTTCTCGCCGCAGTTTTAAAAGATGCCGACGTAATTCTTTTTTACTTTTTTGCTCCATTTTTTTCTCCCTCAACAAAAAAACCCGGCTTCTCGAAGAAACCGGGTTTTTTGCTCACTGTAAAGATTAGTCAGCGTGTTGCCGGTACCACTCAATGGTATTCTTCAACCCTTGTTTAAACTCCACTTCTGCCGTGAAGCCAAAGGCATTTTTAGCTCTTTCAGTATCCAAACACCGGCGCGGTTGACCGTTGGGTTTATCAGTTTCCCAAACAAGCTCACCTTCATATCCCATCAAATCACAAATTAATTCAATTAAGTTGCGGATGGTAATTTCATAACCGGTTCCCAAATTCACCGGCTCCGATTCATTATAATTCTGAGTTGCCATCGCAATACCGCGCGCCGCATCATCCACATACAAAAACTCACGGCTGGGACTGCCATCACCCCACACCGGCAGTTTTTTATCCCCCCGTTGTTGTGCTTCATGCACTTTCCGAATTAAAGCGGGGATAACATGAGAACTGCTCGGATTAAAGTTATCTTCGGGCCCGTATAAGTTCACCGGCAGTAAATAAATGCCATTAAAATTATACTGTTGCCGGTAAGATTGCAGTTGCACCAATAAGGCTTTTTTTGCTACTCCGTAAGGTGCGTTTGTTTCTTCTGGGTAGCCATTCCAGAGATCCTCTTCTTTAAACGGCACCGGCGTGAATTTTGGATAGGCGCATATGGTTCCTACACATACAAATTTTTCGACTCCTGCTTGATAGGCGCTGTGGATAAGTTGCACTCCCATCATTAAGTTGTCATAAAATAATTCTGCCGGTTTTTCTCGGTTTAAGCCAATTCCCCCAACGTGCGCCGCTAGGTGAATGATGATGTCTTGGTGTTGCACTACTTTGGCGCAGTTTTCCATCAGGCGCAAATCACATTCACGGGAACGGACTACGGTAATTTTTTCGGTATTGGCACCGGCACCGGTGAGAAATTCAATAACTTTTCTCCCTAAAAAACCGGCACCACCTGTTACCAAAATTCGTTTTTCAGTCAAATCTAAGCCTGTCATTTTTTACCCTTCAACTGATTTTAGATTTTAGATTTTAGATTTTAGATATTCGGGAAACAGGGATTGGTGAAAAGTGATGGCATACCCTCCTCACCAGTAACTTTTCACTTCTCCCTAATTGATTTAGTCAAACCGGCTGCCAGTTTCTAGGCGAACATAAGCGTAATCGTTCCGGTTTCCGTCTTTTCCTTTGGGTGACTCAACTCCAAACGCTGCTAAGTCAGCTTCTACCATCAAACCTACCAGTTCTTCAAAGGTGACGCTCGGTTTCCAGCCTAATTTTTCTTGTGCTTTTGTCGAGTCTCCAATTAAGATATCTACTTCTGCCGGTCGTAAATACCGCTCGTCAAATTCTACATAGTCTTCCCAGTTTAAATTGACGTAGGTAAATGCCAATTCTAAAAACTGTTTGACAGAATAAGTTTCGCCGGTGGCTACTACATAATCATCGGGTGCATCTTGTTGTAACATTAACCACATGGCTCGGACGTAATCTTTGGCATACCCCCAGTCTCTTTTTGAATCCAGGTTCCCCAAATACAGTTTTTTCTGCTTGCCGGCTACAATTCTTGCCAACGCTCTCGTAATTTTTCGCGTTACAAATGTTTCGCCACGACGCGGAGATTCATGGTTGAAAAGTATGCCGTTACAGGCAAACAAACCATAAGATTCTCGATAGTTTACCGTTTGCCAGTGTGCATAAACTTTTGCACAAGCATAGGGGCTTCTGGGATAAAATGGTGTGGTTTCTTTTTGGGGTATTTCTTGCACCAAACCATACATTTCTGAAGAACCGGCCTGATAAAAACGTACTTCGATGCCGGTGCGATGTTGGTAATCCCGAATTGCCTCTAACAGCCGCAAGGTTCCCATCCCTACAGCATCAACGGTGTACTCTGGTGAATCAAAACTGACGCGGACATGAGATTGAGCGCCTAAGTTATAGATTTCTACCGGCTTGACTTCTTCTAAAATTCGCCGCAATGTTGTCCCATCAGTTAAATCTCCATAGTGGAGAAATAACCGCGCTTCCTGATTGTGTGGATCTACATAAATATGATCGATACGATCTGTGTTAAATGTTGAAGTCCTGCGGATAATTCCATGCACTTCATATCCATTCTCAAGCAAAAATTCGCTCAAGTAAGAGCCGTCTTGGCCGGTAATTCCAGTAATTAGCGCTCGCTTACGTTCGGTCATTCTAATTGTTCCTTCTGGATCAATATAAACAAAATTCTTCCACAACTATCTAAAGTTGGGCATTCCCCAAGCTTAACTAGCTCCGGGCTACCTCAAGCTGCTTTGTTGCCAGTTATCGGAGCGGATACTCTTTTTGGGTGACAGTCCATCACTAGGTTAACTTTAATTCTTCAATGGGTCATCTCTTCACCATAAAGTTTTTGTAAAGAATTGAAAAAATTTTAACTTTGTTGGCTCCCGCTTCTCGCTTTCAGAGGACTGTCGGTTTTCTACAGTCCCCCGAAATGGCGTTGCTTTTTTAGTAGGCTCCGTTATTTTTTGGAAAAATTACTACGCCGATGGTTTTCACGATCAGCCACACATCCATCCAAAAGTTTCTGAAGTTGACATAGTAAACATCCATCTGGACTCGACGCGGGTAAGGGATATCGTTGCGCCCGGATACCTGCCACAGGCCGGTTATTCCAGGGCGAATTGTCAAGACTTTATCAATATGTCGTCCATATTTTGACAGTTCTTCCTCCACTAAGGGTCTAGGCCCAACTACGCTCATGTCCCCTTTAAGTACGTTCCAAAATTGCGGGAATTCATCCAAGCTTGTCAATCTTAAAAATCGGCCAATCCAAGTAATTCTCGGATCTTTTTTGAGCTTGAAATTTGCCTCGAATTCTTGCCTTAACTGCGGGGAAGTCGTCATTATATCGGCTAAGATTTCGTCGGCATTCTCCACCATTGTTCGGAATTTAATACAGCCAAACAATTGCCGGTCTTTGCCCACCCGTTCTTGAATGTAAAAAATTGGCCCTGGGGATGCCAGAGCTACCAATAATGCCAAGATCAAGTAAACAGGTGAAAACAAAATCAAAACTGATAAAGAAAACGAAATATCAAACAACCGCTTGGCAAATTCTCCGTTTAGACCACGACCGATCCGGGGCCGAGTAAAGCGCAACGCTACTGCGTTCGAGACTTTACCGGAGATGAATTGACTTATGGCTAACGCCACGCTGACGCGAACGGCAGTCATTTTACTCCTCTATTTCACACCACACACAGTCCTGATTGTAAAGCGTATAGTCACCAACAGGCGGTATTCCTATGGCACTACCCTAGCCGACAACGCCGAAGCAATCTTTGTTAACCTGCGTTTTTAGACTGGAATTCCCGCTCTTGGCGTTCCAAAAAACTCAGGTATCGCTCTGCAAAGATTTTAGGCGTAAATTTAAGTGCCTGCTCTCTCACCTGTTCGGGTGCGATTTTCTGCCGACTTGTCTCAAAGCTTTCTACGGCTTCTATTATGGATGCTACTGTTTGCTCCCCAAACAGCCATCCTGTTCCTTCTTTGGGATGTTGTCTTATATCCCTGACGGTTTCACCGGCTCCTCCTCCTCTATAGGCTATTACAGGTGTTCCGCACGCCTGGGCTTCTACGAGCGCTATGCCAAAGTCTTCGCAGGCTGCATAGACAAAGGCTTTGGCTTTTTCTAGGCTCTCGCAGACAACGCTCTCTGGTTGCCACCCTAATATTTTTACGTTGGGTTTTGCCATTTTGCGGATCTGCGCCAGTTCTGGGCCACTGCCAATCACGATTAAGGGTTTTCCCATTTCATTGAAGGCTTGCACGATTAAAGATACTTTTTTATAACTCACTAACCGGCAAACTGTTATGTAGTAATCTTCTTTGTCTTCGGTATATTTAAATTTTTCTTGCTCTACCGGTGGATATATGACGGCAGCTTCTCTGCGATAACACCTCCATATTCTTCTGGCTGTATGCTTGGAGTTGGCTATAAAATAATCTACTCTATTGGCGGAAATTACTTCCCACTCTCTTAGTCGGTGTAATAGGTATCTTGTCAAAATTCCGGGTACCCCTCTACCCGCTTTTGAGTTGTCTAAATAATCAAAGGTCATCTCCCACGCATATCTCATCGGTGTATGGCAATAGCAAATATGTAGTTGCTGTGGTGATGTCAGCACTCCTTTGGCTACTGCGTGAGATGATGACAGTACGATTTCATATTCTCTTAAGTCTATTTGCTCTATGGCTATGGGCAGTAAGGGTAAATATTTTTGTACTCCTTTTTTTGCCATCGGCATCTTTTGCAAAAATGTTGTGCCAATTTTCCTTTTATATAAATAACTTTCTGGGTTTCTCGATTCAAAGTCTATCAGTGCATACAAGTCAGCATCTATATGTTGCAATATCTCTTTGACTACTAATTCTGACCCTCCCGTTGCTAAGGGTGTTAGCCATTCATGGACTAGCGCGTATTTCATCGGCCTCCTCTAAGTCTTAATTTAGCTATGGAATAACAGAAAAAAGTTATCACTACTCTAAGTTAAATCCAAGATGCCGGTCTGGTATGCTGGTGTCAATTTTTAAGCTATCGCGTTTTTTTGCAGGGGGACGGGGAGCAATTAAATGCTCTTACAATCTTAAAATTCCGTTTTTGTAACTTCAATTTTTCAGAAAGCGCCGAAATATGCACGTTTGTCTTAAGTTAAATATGTTATCAAGAAATTAGATTAGTATCTAGGCATAGCCAGGGCTATTAATTGGCCGGTGGTTCTGCCTCTCTCAAGGTGGAGTTGAAACAAACGAAGCAATCTATGCAATTTGTTTGAAAAATTTGGCTGGAATCATCCAGACAGTTTGCGGAACGAGCCTAAAACCGGCATTCCCCCCACAGCTACCATCGGATAAGTCAAAATATCAGAATTAGACAGACAGACAGTATATGCAATGCGCCTAAAACTGGTATTCCCCCCACAGCTACCATCGGATAAGTCAAAATATAAGAATCAGACAGACCTCAACGGCAGGCAGAACATTTGCCGGCTCGTTAAATAACCAGAGAAGGCGGTAGAAAGAATGAAAGGTGACTGGATAAAAGCATGGAGTAAAGCACCCACCAGCGGGGATGTGGCGACAAAGCAAGAAAATTGCCCGCCAAAGCAAAAAAGGGCAAACGGGCTGGCGCGTGTTGCCGCCGGTTGGCTGATTTTGCAAAGTGTGTTACTGACACCGGCCTTTGCAGCAGGCGAGAAAGCAAATAAAACTTATAGCGAACTGCTCCAACAGATCGAAGCCGGTCAAGTGTCAAAAATCATCATTGATCCAGCCCAACAAACAGCCAAAGTCACGCTCAAAGACACCAAACGCAGCGAGTATGAAGTGACTTTGTTTGATAAATACCCAGAAATTTATCAAAAAGTCCGCGATTCTAACAAACAAGGTGAAAAAATCCAACTTGATATTCAACCTACTCCTGATCACAGTGCAGCGCTGGGGTTGGTGGCAAATTTACTATTAATATTGTTGGTGATTGGCGGTTTGATGATGATTTTGCGCCGGTCAACGCAAGCGGGCGGCCAAGCGATGAATTTTGGTAAGTCGCGGGCGCGTTTTAGTATGGAGGCGAAAACCGGCATTTTGTTTGATGATGTGGCCGGTATTGAGGAAGCCAAGGAAGAATTGCAAGAAGTTGTGACGTTTTTGAAAAAACCGGAACGCTTTACGGCAGTTGGGGCTCGCATCCCGAAGGGAGTGCTACTAATCGGGCCGCCGGGTACGGGAAAAACTTTGCTGGCAAAGGCAATTGCTGGGGAAGCCGGTGTGCCGTTTTTTAGTATGTCTGGTTCGGAATTTGTGGAAATGTTTGTAGGTGTTGGGGCGTCTCGTGTCCGAGATTTGTTCCGCAAGGCTAAAGAAAATGCGCCGTGTTTGGTGTTTATTGATGAAATTGACGCGGTGGGCCGGCAGCGGGGGGCTGGAATTGGTGGCGGTAATGATGAACGTGAGCAAACTCTCAACCAACTATTGACGGAAATGGATGGGTTTGAGGGGAACAGCGGCGTGATTATTATTGCGGCAACGAACCGGTCTGATGTTCTTGATACGGCGTTGTTACGTCCGGGCCGGTTTGATCGGCAGATCATGGTTGATTTACCTGGATATAACGGACGGTTGGGGATTTTGCAAGTCCACGCTCGCAATAAGAAGCTGTCGGCGGATGTGTCTTTGGAAACGATTGCCCGCCGGACTCCGGGTTTTTCGGGGGCTGATCTGGCCAATTTGATGAATGAGGCCGCTATTTTAACGGCTCGCCGGCGAAAAGATTCGATTGGTGATCAAGAGATAGATGATGCTATCGACCGGATCACAATTGGGTTGAGTTTGACTCCTCTGCTGGATAGCAAGAAGAAACGTTTAATTGCTTATCACGAAATTGGTCATGCTTTGTTGTCCACTTTGCTGAAAAATGCTGATCCTTTAAATAAGGTGACGATTATTCCCCGTTCTGGCGGCACCGGTGGGTTTTCCCAACAGGTGTTTAATGAGGAAATGGTGGATAGCGGACTTTATACTCGCGCTTGGATGCTTGACCGAATCACGATAGCTTTAGGCGGACGGGCGGCGGAAGCTGAGGTTTTTGGAGAGGCGGAAATTACTACGGGTGCGGCATCTGATATTCGCTATGTGGCTGATACGGCGCGGGATATGGTGGCGCGATGGGGGATGTCTAAGCTGGGACCGATGGCTTTGGAAGGGTCAAGCGGTGAGGTTTTTTTGGGTCGAGATTGGATGGCTCGCTCGGAGTGTTCGGAAGAAGTTTCTAGCGAAATAGACCGCTGTGTGCGGTCAATGGTATTGGAGAGTTATGAGACGGCTCGCCAGTTGATTCGGGAAAATCGCCAGTTGCTAGACCGGCTTGTGGATCTTTTGCTTGACCAAGAAACGATTGAGGGTGAGCAGTTCCGCCAAATTGTCTCTCAATATACCCAATTGCCAGAGCACCAAACCGCCGACCGTTAAGAGGGTAGGATCTGGTGGCCTCCCTTGCCTTCGCCTGTGGGGCTCGTGTGATTGATCGCGGGCGGGACGCCCGCGCCACAGGGGGGGGCTGGGGTTCCCCAGTCACCCATTGTCATTAATAGCCTTGCGGTTGTTGGGAGTAGTTGGTGGTTTGCTGGCCGTACATGGCGCGGAGGACGATGGCGGGGTCTACCCATTGGTTTGAGTATCTCAAACCCCAGTGGAGGTGGGGGCCGCTCGTCCGTCCGCTCATGCCCACGCGACCGATGCGGGTGCCGGCGTTGACTTGCTGGCCTTCCCAAATTTGAATGCCGCCGGTGCGGTCGATCATGTACTTGCGACCGGATGCTTTGCCGACTGCTCCCTCCATGTGACAGTAAACGTGCTCCCAGGTACCGGATTGAATGACAAGGCCGGTGCCGCAGCGTCCGTCATCGATGACTTCGACGACTTGACCTGACCACCAGTTACGAATGTAGCTGCCTTGCGGTGCTGCCAAGTCTAATCCATAATGAAACCCGCTCGAACGCGGGCCAAAGGGTGAGGTGTAGTCTTGGAAGTTTTCGACGGGGAAGGATGCTCCTTGCCATGTGCTGCCGGTGGCTATTTGATTGGGTTCGGTTGCTTGCGCCGTAACGGCTTCTGGCCGCGAGGCGATGGCAATGACTGCGATTAAACTCAGGACGGTTAGCAAGATTGTGCGTAAGAAACGCCGTTTTGAACTTAAAAATCCGGCTGGTTTTTGAAGTTGTCCGCTGTTGCGCCGAAGGGCTGCATCAAATATCTGTCCGATTTTTAAGATCAAAAAACCCATTTGCTTGATCATGTATGAGACTCCTCAACCGCCAGATGATATAAAATGTTGCTTCTTTTAGATAATTTTTCGCTCTGTGAAGCAAAAATGCTTTTGTTTAAATTTATTGAATTTTCTGCCACAGAGCTAGCCAAGGTTTCCTGGCTCAATGCACCCAATCAGGAAAACCATTAAAGCACAATTTGAGGCAAATTTGTTCTTGGGGAATAAGGCATCTTGGGATGATGGCATGGCTTCGATTAGCAGGCAGACTTATCTTTAGGTTAAAGAGCCGAAATTTGTTTACAATCATTGAAATCTTGTTACTTTTGCTGATCAGCATACTGCCATATTTCCCATGTTTGAAGAAATTTTTCCGTTTAGAATAGCGCTGGATGCGACTACAATTGCTGGGGCCGGTTTGTGGACTCTGGCTCTTTATTTGGGCTTTTCGCCGCTGAGTGAGTGGGTGATTCTGCAATTAACTCGCTGGTTTAATTTTGCGGAACGTTCTCTTTATACTTCTGAAAAAGAGTTTAACCGAACGAAAAAAGCCCGCGAAGCCCAAAATGCTTTTTATGCTTCTTTATTCAGTGTTGTGCCTTTTTTTGTGATGGGTTCTGTATGCAATTATGGTGTTGAGTGGGCTTTGGATCGTTCTTGGGCGATCAGTGTGGGTATGATTGCTTGTATCGGTTGTGGTGTCTACGAATTGGGGCGCCGGGATGCTGAATCTTAGGATTTGGGGTTTTGGAAGTTTCTGTTTACCCAATGGTTTTTTTTAAACGCAGAGTATCGTTGTCGGTGAGTGCGGAGGATGCGGAGGGTATTTATAGATCATCTGTGTTTCTCTGCGCTTTTTTCTGGGTTCAAAAAAACTTTTATTTTTAATTTAAAGATTTAGATAAAATTGCTGATGTTGTCATTTTTTAGTTAATTCTTGGATTTGTTTTTGCCATTGTTTGAATTGTTTTTCTCTTTCTTTTAGTTCTGAGCCGGTGGGTAGTTGTAGGCCGGTTGTTTGGCTATACCGGCCTGTATTTCTGGGTAAGCCTTTGAAGTATTCTGTGTTGTCGTTGGGGTGGATGTTTTTTTGCTGTAAGAAGTTTTGATAAAAGAATTGCCAGAGATAAACTCGGTCGTGTATTTCGGTTTCTAAGCTGCGAATTCTTTTTAAGGTTAAGCCGGCACCTTTGAATAGTAAGCGCTCGTTTTGTGGGGTGCGAGGTAGCCAGTGAGCTTCGTTTGTTTCTCCGCGTAAAATTTCAATTACAATGCTTTTTTCAAAGGCAAAAATAAAAGCTTCTGTAGGCTCATTTTCTTTGAAAGTATCGACTTTTTGCTGTAGTTGATAGCCAAGAGTGTTGATAGAATTTTGGGGTAATAAAAAACGGATTTTTTGGATACGTTCGCTGTAGTTTGCCCAAAAATCGCGTTTTTCTTCGAGTTTTTGCCGCTCGGAATCTTCGAGGCGTAGCATCCGTGCTAATAAGTTTATAAGCTGTTCAAATTTACTATAATTGATCGCACCAATGCACTTATTTAAGATGGTGGTGGCGGTGGTTGAAAGTTGGTTTTGGTTAAATTTTTCTTGGATGAATTCGAGAACTTGCGGCATTTTGCTGGCGACGTCGGGAGAGATTTTTGTGAGGAGTTCTTCGGTGGCGATAATTTGCTGTTGAGGAGACATTTCTTGTAGGCAATTTAATAACCATTCGGCTTCTTTTTTGTTGGGGTTGCTGCCTGGAGGAAAGATGCCGGCAAGATAGTTATAAGCGTTTTGGATGGGGGATAACCAAAGGGGTATTCCTGCTTTTTGGGTGAGTTGTTGGGGGGTTATGGCATATTGCCAGCTAAGTTTGGCGAGGTTTTTTGATGCGTCTGGGTTCGGGAGTGTGTTGATGATTTGGACGGCGTAGGTGTCGTTGCCTTTGGCGTTATCGGCAAAGGTGGGGAAGGTTTCTATTAATGAGGGAGGGAGTGAGGTTTGGTTGTTGATTTGATGGAGGGATAATCGCCAAATTAAGGGGTTTTTGATGGCGGGGTTTTTGATGGCTTCTTGCCAGATTGTTTCTGAAGTGGGGATGGCTAAATCGGGGTTCTGTTTATCCCATTGGGGTTTTGTGTATAGGCAATAAATCCATTCTAAAGGGGTGATTTTTTCGGTTTGGAGGTTTTGAATATCTCCCATAATTTCTTCAATTTTTCGAGCAGTTTGAGGCTTGTTTGGGGTTGGTATTTTGTTGAGTTGGATGGGGGGGCGAGTTGCTATTTTTTGGAGCTTTTTGGGTTGAGGTTTTGGAGGTGCTGGGGGGAGAGTTATTTGTTTCATGGTTTTGGGTTGGAGGTGAGGGGAACTGGAGGCTGAGGTGGGGAAGTAGTTGTTAAGAATTGTTGACGAAATTGGAAGCGGAAAACGACTTTTCGATCTTTGGGGTCGTCGGTGGTTTGGTTGGCGTCTATTTCGCCTCTTCCTGAGACGAGGATTTTTTGTTTGAGGCGGTTTTTTGTGGGGAAGTTGATGTCTTTGGAGTCGATATAATTTGAGACTGCTAAGGCGCGGCGGAGGCTGAGGTTGAGGTTGTTTTGTTCGGTGCCGGTGGAACTGGTGTGCCCTTCGATGACGATGCGGGTAATTTGTTTTTCAAATTTTTCGTTTGAGAAGACAATTTGACTGTAAAGGGGAATAAATGCTTGGAGAAATTGTTTGCCGGCGGGTTTTATTTCGGCGCTATTTTTATCAAATAAAATTTGATCTCTAATGCTGACATCGCCGGTTTCTGGATCGACGGTGAAAATGTCTTCGCCGCCTAGTTTTCCTTCTAGGGTGGTGGCGATGGTTTGGGGGAGTGCTTGAAAGGCTTTGCGATAGTCTTGGAGTTCTTTTTCGAGTTGGGTGACTAGGTTGATTTTGGTTTCCAGTTGTTTGAGGTATTGTTGAAGTTGAATTTGGACGAGGATAAACATGAGGGCGAAAAACATGAGAAGTCCTGACATTAAATCGCCTATGGAAAGTAAAACTCCAGAGTTTTCATCGTCTTGGGAGGGGGTTTCTTGGTTTAATTCGTTCATGTTTATTTAGGTTGATTTTATGGTTTTGGTTCCTATGTTATCGGCGGCGGCTACTAAGTATTGGGCGACTTGCATTAAACCGGCAGAGGTTTCTTGTAAGCCTTCGCATACTTGGGCCATTGATTGATCGGCTTGTTCAAAAAATTGGGTTTGGGAGTGGTTTGTTTGGTCTAAGTAGTTGATTAATTGTTGGTTTCCAAGTTCTAAGGCTTGGTTAAATTGACCAACAAAGTTTTGATAAACGCTTTCTATTTCGCGGGTTTGTTGTTGGTTGCTTTGCAAAGCTTGCTGCAATTCTGTAACTAAATTGTTGTAGGCGTTTTCTACTTGTTTGGCTTCGTCTCCGATGGTGTGGGTTAGTTTTTGCAGTTGTTCTAATCTTTCGCTGGAGGTTAAGCCAAGTTGGTTTGCCATGTTGCAGACGTTTTCGGTGGTTTTTTGAATTTCTGCCATGCTTTGATTGATTTGTTCTGCTAAAAGCCGGCGTTTTTGGGCTTCTTCTTGAAAGACGTTTTGTAAGTCGGTGACTACTTCGGCTAAACCGCTTCTTTGTTGGCCTAATGTTGATTCGAGGAGGTTGTTTTGTTCGTTAAAAAATTGAGTGAGGGAGTCTTGATAGCTGAGGCGAAAATGTTCTAATTCTTGTTGAACTGTGAGGCGGGTATTTTGGATCATTCCGTCTACGTTTTGCAGGCTGAAAATAAGGTTTTCTCTGGCATCTAGCATGAGTTTTGATGCTTCTTGTCCGACGGTTTGAATGGTGGTAGATTGGTTTTGAAAAGCGCTGTGGGCTGCTTTTAATATGTTGACCATTCTTTCTTGTACGTTTTGCAGTCTTGTTTGTTCTAGTTCTGATTGAGTTTGCAGGGCACTTTGCAAGTCTTCGCGGATACCTCGGAAGGTGGCGGCGGCTTCTTCGGCATTTTCTTTAAAGGCGCTTCTTTGGGCTTTCATTCCTTCGAGGCTTTCGCTGACACCGGCCTGAATTTCACCGGCCATTTCTTGCAATACTCCGTGTGTTTCGGTTTGAAATTGACTGAGAATTTGTTGAAGGCTACCGGCAAATTCTTGAAGTTTTCCCAAGGTGTCTTGCTGGAAGTTTTGGATCGTGAGAATGGATGCTGCTAAACTTGAAGAAATGCCGCCTAATTCGTTTTTTAATTCGCGGACTGCTTCGGATGCTTGTTGTGTTAATTGGGCGGTTTCATCAAGTCGTAATAAGATTGGATCGATGGCACCGGCCCGCAGTTCTGTAATTACATGAGTTAATAATTCTTGTCCTTGATCGGCTTTTATTTCTCTCAGTAAACTTAGTTCTTGCCGAATTTCTTGAAACACCGGCAATAATGCCATTCCGACTTGTTGACCAATGATTTCGGGATTAATTGTTGTTTGGGAGGCGATAATTTCACTAAAGCCGGTTTTCATGGTTTGGGCGGCTTTAATTATGGCTGCTGCTGCTTCTTGATTAGAGTCGGAACTAAACCGCGAAAAAATCCGCTGCGGGTTTTCTAAAAAGGCAATTTGGTTGAGTTGATTTCGGAGTTTTTCTCGATATTGTCTGCGCTGTCTTTCTCCCCAAGCTAACAAGATCATAAATAAACTTGAACTACCTAACCCCAGCAACGAGGTAAGGAAGGCAAGTTTCATTCCTTCGAGTAATTGGGTGCTGGATGTTAATAGCTGTTGGGGGTCACTAATGGCAGAAATTTGGATTTCTTGAAGTCCTAAAAAGATGCCGGCAAATGTTCCTAAAACCCCTAATGCGGTGAGCAATGTGGGTGCAAACGTCATGGGGGAACGGGGAACGTTATTCAAGGCATTTGGATATTGATATAAAACAAAATTATTAACTTCAATTTTTGGCTCAAAACTATCTTGAGTGGCTACTCCGGCCAAATGTTTAATCATCCACCGTAGGCTGCGATCTCCTGTTTCTTGCCGGTTTAGTCCGCCGGCATTTTCAGGCGACTGATTGTATCGTTGTAGATAATTAGTTAAAGTTGTAATAGTTGCCTTAACTTCTTTTAAAGAATGCCGGTCATTACGAACAAAATTTATTTCTATTAAAAATGCCGCAATGGCAAGGCTAATTTGGGTGAAAATAAATCCGTTATTGACTACATCAATGAATTTAATCATAGCTCCCCTCGCTTCGCTTTTCCAGAAATTATGCAGAGGACGATTGCCCTTGGCTTTAACCGCTTACTTAAAGTTGAGGATAAACATTTGTGATAAAAAGGTTTGTCCTGCAACTTTTTTCAGGGAGTTCTTGAAGTTTAGCTTGCCTCTTTTGTTAGTCAAATCAGCAAATTATCTAGCAACGCAGTTAAAAAGTAACCGCTAGTTTATTCATTTCTTTTCTACCAATTGCCAAAGCTGAATTTGATAGCAAAGATGTTTTTCAAAAATATTTTTTGCTTCTAATCCTTCGACAATGAGTTTTTTAATCCAACGCTTATATATCCAGCGAAAAAGCAGATAAATCGGTGGAACTGCAATGGATACCAGATCGGCAATATATTTAATTGTGCTTAATCCCCAAGTCTGAAAGCTCTCAATATATAAGTCAAGTGAGGGGGCAATTTCTGTGGAAATATCTTCGGCTTTTACTAAGGTGAAACCGGCCTGCATCAAGGCTTTATGAAGCTCGGCAACGACATGACAATTAGAAAAAATTCCTTCTTTGTATTCGGGATTAGAACGCATCATATCGGCAAGCAATAAATAGCCGCCGCTATCGAGCAAATTAGCGGCACATCGGGCAATATCATCGGCTGCCATATATTGGCTACTTTCACTCAAAAGAATCAAGTCGTAAGTATGATTTGTCTGGAAATCTTCAAATTTTGTCAGGTAAAATTTAGCTTGGTGATTGGTGTTTTCTAAAAATTTTTCCTCCTGAAAAGAATCGGGGGCAAGTCCTTCAACTTTAAAACCCTGCGCTAACAGGTAAGCGGCATTTCCTCCGATGCCACATCCAACATCAAGCACTGTCTTTATTTGGGGGGGAATGAAACTAAAAAGTTTGTCTGCATAGGCTTGTTGAGCCTTTCTAAACTGGGGTACAGTTAAGTCTTGAGGCTCACTAGGTAAGGGGTTCCAATAGCCATAATGAAGGTAGGGAGAATTGGTGAGCCTCATGTAATAATTAAGGGCCGCATTTTGATAGCGGGTTACTTGAGACATTTGAATCGAATTGTTTTTAGACATTGGCTGAATTGGAGAAGTTTTAAGGGAGACGGTTGGTAATGATTTTTTTAGGTTGATGGGAAATAATCATAGCACTGGAAGGGACGTTTTAAACCAAGAAATTTTTAACGCTAACCATTTTGAATTTCTTGGTAAACTATTTCTGCTAATTTTTCTGCTGCGCCTGGTTTGCCGCGCACTTGACGCAGGCGTTCACGCATGGTTGTTAGTTTTTCTGGATGGTTGAGATAATCAAGGGCAATTTGCGCGACGGTTGCCGGTTCTAAGTTGCCGACTAATTCGGGGATAATTTCTTGTTTTGCCCAAATATTCGGCCAGGCAAATAAGCGTTTTTCCCGCAATACAATGGCGTTTATAAGTTTTGCAAAACCGGCCCCAATTCCGGGTAAATTTGCTAAGATTCCTGGTAACCCATCCCAAGCTCGCATGGCGTCTAATTGTTGGGTTGGTAATAATACAATCATGGGGACGCCAAGGGAGCCTAATTCTGCCGTGTTTGCACCTACTGTGGTGAGGCAAAGGCTGCATTTTGCCAGCAAATCGTAGGCGGGTGATTTGGTGTAAAGTTCAATTTCTAGGCCGCTGGATGTTATTAATTTAGGAGTTGGTTCTTTGATTAATTTTGCTGAACCCCATTTTAATTTATTGATGAGAGGATTTTGGTTAGGATCAGCAAATTTTGCCAGGGTGTTTAATTCCAAGGTTGGCGCAACAGGAATCACAAATTTTGTCTTAGGTTTGGCTTGATAAATTTCTTCAGCTATCGATAAACTTAGCGGCACACCTTGTGCTAATTTAGCAGGTTTTGAGCCGGGCAAGAGTCCGATCAGTTCAATAGCTGATTTATCGGTTTCTCGAAGACTAAAGTTACTAGATTCTGCCATTAAATCGCCGACAACTGTAAATTTAGAGGCGTATTGTTTGGGGGCTTTTTCAATAATTTGGGGCTGCATAGCTGCAAAGTAGTTTATTTGGCTATACCATCTTGCATCCCATTCTGCATAAACAACGGTGCGATAATTTAATCTTTTGCCAATAATTACAGGGAAAATTTGATCGCCTCCGAGGAAAATTACCACGCCTTTTTGCCGCCAATCCCAATTTTCTGCCGTTTTTCCCCAGAGTAAAAATTGCGTGAAATATTGCGGTTCTTGGACGCGATTTATTTCTGGATAGGAGCGGGCAATTTCTGCTTCTTTGCCTGTCGCGTGGGGACACGGAGATAAGACTACAGAAATGCGAATTTCTGAGCTATTTTGCCCTAATTTTTGGCGAAGTTGTTTTACCACCGGCCTCACCCAAGTTGTAATTTCTCCAGGGCCGTTAGAAAGTATTAAAATATCAATGGGCTGCACAGTTGTGGTTTGTTGTTAAGTACGGTTGTAGTAAAACAATACCGTTTTTGTGTAGGAAGTCAAGGCCGGCAAGACGAATAGGAGGATTTTTTTATCTGATTGCATTGGGTACCGGCTTTTTGATAAGTTAAATTTGAGCGTAAAAGTAGAGAAAAAAAACGATGACGGATACACCAGAAAATACACCCTTACCAGAAACTTCATCTCAAGAGTTACTGTTTGCTTTGCGGCGGAAACAAGGCAATTGGGTGGAATGGGGACAAGCTTGCCAAACTTTGCAAAAAGCGGGGTATAAACCGCAAGAAATTTTTGAAGAAACTGGTTTTGAGCCGGTACACCAAAATCAGGTGATTGTGGGAGCACAAGTTTATAATTCTATGCTGGCGGCGGGAATTTCTGAACCTGTGCAATCTCATTTTCAGCAAAAAGGCAGTGATATTTTATATGAGTTGCGAATTTTGACGCAAACAGAACGAGCAACGGCGGCTGCATTTATTGTAGAAAAACAACTCGATGTTGATGCTGCAAAAGAAATTGCCAAGGCAATGAAAGACTTTTCTCGAATGCGTGAATTGCCTCAAGGTTTTAGCAATAATCCAGGGGATGCACTGGCTTATCAATGCTGGAAATTTGCGCGACAAAAATCAGATTTTCAAGAAAGATCGCGGTTGATTGCTGAAGGTTTAAAATTTGCCAATTCTGAGTCGGCTAGAAAGCAAATTGAAAAGTTATTAACAGACTTTACAGTGGTAGCGCAGCAACCTATTCCTGTGATGCCGGTTTATCGTTTTGAGTCTTCCGAAGAATTACCTCGCGTTTTGCCGGTTTGTGGCAGTTTACCCCTCGCTGCTGAGGCTTTGCAAGCTGTGCCGCGAGTCCAAGAAACCGGCCCATTTCAAATGATTAATTCCACCGGCAATCAAAATTGGGTGGCGATACCAGGCTGGCAAGTTATTTGCAATGCCAAAGATCCGGTGGTGGTTGTTGGTAATAGCAAAGAGTTGCCTATGCCGCTTTCTGGAAAAACAGAAGATGTTTTAATTGTTGTTGATCGCCATCAAAAAGAATGGGATGAGTTGAGTTATTTTGTCTTTGAAGTTGGGGGTAATTTGCAGTTGCAATGGTTCCCCGAAATGCCGGAAGTTAATATTCTTGGAAAAGTAGTTTTGATCATGCGTCCCAAAAATATTTTCGATGAAACTTATAGCAATGAACCCTGGCAAATTGATGAGTAACTAGCCGTTTAGGTTGGGTGTAAAAAACCCAACCTCCGATTTACACCGATATAACTGATAGGGCACTCCTACATTATAATAATGATTACGGTCAATTAGGCAATTTTGTTGCGGTTGAAAATCAGAAAGTAAGAGCGTTTGGGGATAGTCTTTTGGTTCTAATTGCGGAACAATTACCCACAAATTTAGGGGAAAGGCCGGCAGTTTTTTGATTTCCGTTAAGCTTTGCCAAAATATTTGGTAGGCATGGGCAGGTAAACTTTGATTATCGAGAGGTTTTCGCGGCAAAAAAGCAAAGAAAATTTCGGGTGTTTTATCCCGCCAATGCCGGTGAATTTCTAACCCAAAACTCAACCCCAGCGCTACGTCTTGATAGTCTTTATAAGCCATTGCTATGACTTTGGGGGTGGCCGGTTCTAAGTGAATAATATCTTCAGCAAGTTCGCAGGGATAAAAGGATTTTTTGAACGCGAGATCGGCAATGACAAAATAACTGCTGATTATGCCGACTACAATAACTATTAAGGTGATTTTTTGGGAATTTTGTTTTTTTGTTTGGAGACCGGCCAAAGATAAGCAACCCCCTAAAAGAGCACAGATTGCCGGATAATAAACAAAGTTATAGCGAGGTGCAACAGTGATATCTTTTTGCAGCAGATAAACAATGAAAAAAAAGCTGAGCAATACCCAAAAAATGAAGCTTATTAAAGTTTGGGCAGCGCGGTGCTTTTGGGAATTTTCCCCAAGTTTGTTGAGCGAGAAAAAGATATTTTTGCCTAACCAAATAGCATAAAAAATCATTAGTAACGTACAAGGAATTATCACCCAAACCGGCTGTCTTTCCACCGGCAACACAATCGCCATCACCAACCAACCGGCCAAAGTTTGATAAAAAGGCTCGATATTTTGCGGTGTGGGTATCCAGCCACTATCTGGACGGCCAAAATGAACCAGCAACACCGGCACCCAAGGCAGAAAAAGAACGAGAGGTAAAAGGCAAAAATACAAGAGAGGATTAGTAATTAGTGATTGGGTATCGGGAAAAATTTTTAACTTTTTGCAAGTTTTATAAAGTATCCATATCTGGGCAAAAAAAGCAAGAATAAAAAAGTAATGTACATAAAAACCCACCGTATTAACAAGTGCCCAAATTGCAGCCAACCAAAGGCGCACCGGACGCTCCTTAAATAAGTCGTTTTGAATACAAATGAAGCATAAAAGCGAAACAGAAATTAACAACATCGGCAGCGTATAATGACGCGCTTCTTGGGAAAGATACACCCCAAAAGGAGAAACAGCCGTAAAAAACGCCGCCACCAAACCGGCTTTTGGCGAGAAAGCAACGCGACTCAAACAATAAACAACCGGAATTAAAAGCACCCCAAAAAAAGCAGGTAAAGCTCGCAACTCGCCTAACCAAAAAGAGGAGGCCGGTGAGATATTTTTCCCCACCAAACTTAGCCAATAATGAATCAGGCAAAAAAACAGCGGTGGGTGCGTTGATTGCCTAGCCAAATTATCCGCAATTTGGCCGCAGCTTGATTCTGGGTTTAACGTAAAAATTTCCTGCAATTGATGCAGAGAAAAAAGGCTATTCAAAGGGATATCTTGATAGCTGCGTCCCAGACTAAATAAAGCCGTAATTGCTTCATCTAGCCAGATGGCTTTGTAATCTAAAAACGCAAAGCGCAGGACTGCGCCGAGAAAAATTGCCCCAGCGAAGGCGAGATAATGCTTAAAATTTTCCATGCTGTTATTCAAGCATGGAAGCAGGCAAAAAGTCTATGCCGATTACAAAGCCAGATCAAGAGTGGATAAAATTCAATTAGTCGTTTGTTGGCGCAGTTTTCTTTTTGCTAAAAAGCCAACCCAATCCCACCAAACTTAAACCTAAAATTGTGCTAGGTTCAGGCACAGATGCAGAGGTACGCAACCAATAACTGACGATTCCGTCACCTCCTGAATTGGGATTGGGGCCGGTGGTTCTATCCCACCCGTTCATGTAATAAAAGCCGGAATTTCCCAATGTCCACCAACCGTTTGCCTCACCCCGACCATCAAAATCAAAAGAATTAAACGTGGAAAAACTAAACCTCTCTAAAGTTCCTCCCCTGGGAATTGAATATATCCCTGTATTTTCTGGATCAATAATTACTTCTCCATTTGTAATTGTTAAAGGCAAAGAACGCGGCCATGTACGCCCATCGGTTCGCAAATCAGATTGGGTGTATGTTCTGGGCGCATACAAATTTTGATAATTTGTATCAATAAAGTCAAAACTAAAGTCTGTTATCTCATAATAAGGCTGCACACCGGCAGGAGAAGGAGCCGTATCATCATAACTAAAGTAACCTTTATAATCACCCCTTTCCGTCTCAACTAAAAAATCATAAGTAATGGTTGAAGCAGCAGCAATTTCAGTTTTTATTGCAGCTAAACTTAAGCTAGTCGCCACCACAGTTAGCGCTAATTTCTGTAAAGTTATACCTGACATATTACCCTCCTTTTTAAATCCATTGTTGCTTTTTGAAAAACAGCCACCATCAACTTTTTACCAAACACGGCACTTTATGAAAATTGCGTGAAGGTGTGGCTGCCGGTGAAAGAAGTTTTGCCAAGCCTGTCTACCAGACTCAGCTTTTTTTGGCCACTTTCTTAACTTCTTTCCTCTAATGTCTAAGTTGATTAGCAGTAATAATACGCAAAACTTTAAAGTTTGTGTAAAGTTAGACAAAAATCTCCGAGAATTTACTCAGTCTTCATAGTTTGAGGGCAACTTTTTACAGAATCTTTAAAAAAAAATGCCGGTCGGTTGCTATTAACCGTTCTCGGCAATAATGCTTATTTAGAAACAAATTCTCTCGCTAGAAACCGGCCTCCTGGTTGACTAAGGATCGTATCCCGCATCAGGACGGCTTGCCGGTGGCAAAGACTTATTTTTTTTCCACTTTTTCACCCCATAAAACACCGCCCCAGCCAACACAAAATACGGGCTAAACGCCAACAACCAAAGCATCAAAGCCAGCAAAGCTTGAGTAAATTCCCCCACAGAATGAGTTGCTTTCCCCCACGTTTCTTGCATTCTAATCCCCACAGAAGGTTGACTTTCTGGAGTAGCAGAAACAGCAGCCTCAAGCGTCAGCGCAATACTAGAAAAAGCCACTTGATTGCGAAGCGTTTTTTGCTGGGCATCCAGCCGTTCAATATCACTACGAATAGTATTTAACTGTTGCGAAACTTTTAAAATATCCCCAACAGAACCTGAGCGATCCATAATCTTTAACGTCATTTCTTCTGACTTTCGCAAATTTCGCACTCGCGCATCAATATCGACAAGTTGCTGAGAAACATCTTCTGCCGTGATACTTTTGTTTTGAACATTTCCCAGTTTTGCCAGTTGATCAAGAGTTGTTTCCAGCTTGTTTTGCGGCACTCGAATTTGGATGGTAGCTTTGCGGCGAACGCTCGGATCTTTGGGTTTATTGTCTTGCAATCCCATCAAATCCCCTTGTTGTTTGGCAACCAAACTGGAAACTTCTTTTAAACTTTTATCAATCGAATTTACCACCACATTTAACGAGCCTTTTTTAATTAATTGCGGCAAAGTGCGCGGTGTTTCTGTTGCCCCAACTGCCGTATCTGCTTGAGGTACCGCCGCCATATTTTCAGCCGCTTGCTGTGCAGTACCACCGGCCGGCGCACCAGGCATATTTGTTTGCATTGGCTTTTCTATGCCGCTACCACAACTCGTCAAAGCGCCGGTAGACAACAACCCCAGCAAACTCAACCACAAAAGCCGATTTTTTAAAACAAAATGTGCCGAATTCTTAACCTTTTTGGTATCCATAGCTGCTTTTTCCTCTCAAAATTAAACGATTTTGTCTTGCTGTAACAACGCAAAAAAACCAGGTTTCAAAAGTAAAACGAGAGAGCCCCGGTTTCTGAGCTTGCCGTGCCTAAGTCTTGCTCTAAGCTAACCTTCCCATCAGCAACAAGCGTTTTCGGATACAAAAATTGAAACAGCCACCGGCACGCAAACTCTTTTCTGTGGCACCCTTGCGATATACACTCAAAATAATATCTGCTAAAAAACTAAGATTGCCGACACCCTAAACCCCATAAAAACCGGCCTTTGCCTAAAAAAAATTAACTTAAATAGCAACCCATGACCCACATTTCAGAAACTCCCTTAACTTCTCAACTCTCCCGCGAAGAAAGCATCGACAAGATCCGCGCAGGATTACGTTCTGGACAGCAACAAATGGCAAACTGGCAAGGCGGGCCGCTGGCGGTTTCTGCCGTTCCTGGTGCCGGGAAATCAACCGGAATGGCTGCCGCCGCCGCCATCACCATTGCCCGCGAACAATTGCACGCACGCCGGCAGCTTATTGTCGTCACCTTTACCCGCGCCGCCGCCGCCAATATCAAAGATAAAATAGGGAAAAATTTAAAAGAATTAGGATTACCAAAAGCTGGTTTTATGGTGCAAACATTGCACGGTTTAGCTCTCAATATTGCCAGCCGCTACCCAGAATTATCAGGCTTAAATTTAGACACCGCCACCCTGATCACTCCCACGCAAAATAACCGCATCATTCGTGCCTGTGTAGAACAGTGGATTTCTGCAAATCCAGGCCGGTATCAAAGACTATTACAAGGCAATCAATTTGACGGCGAAGAAACCGAAAGATTGCGCCGCCAATCAGTTCTCCGCACCGAAGTTTTACCAAACTTAGCCACTACCGTTATTAAAGAAGCCAAATCCTCTGGGCAATTACCCGAAGATTTAGAAAAACTAAGCCGACAAACCCCCAATGAATATGACATTTTAGCAATTGCTGCCGATTTGTATAAAAATTATCAAGACTTACTGCAACTACGCGACTTAATAGACTACGATGATATGATTTTAGCAGCGCTGCGAGTTTTAGAAAATGAAAGCGCTTGTCGCTCCTTACAAAATCAAATTTTTGCCGTTTTTGAAGATGAAGCCCAAGACTCATCTCCCCTGCAAACAAAACTTTTAGAAATCTTAGCAACCCAGCCGGCATCTCCCGATAATTTTTCCGCCAAAAATTTGGTAAGAGTTGGCGATCCAAATCAGGCCATTAATTCTACCTTTACCCCCGCCGATCCGATTTATTTTCGCCAATTTTGTGCGGAGTTATCTGAACAAAAACGCCTCGTAGAAATGGATCAAGCCGGACGCAGTGCCCCGATTATTATTAAGGCCGCAAACTTTGTTTTAGATTGGGTCAACCGTTCTAAATTAGCCGGCACCGAAAAGCCTTTTCAATTTCAAACAATTAAGCCGGTTCCTTTAGGTGATCCCCAAGCAAATCCTGAGCCAGAAAACCTCGGTTTAGAAATACATACCCCCAGAGATATTTATGATACTGTTCAATTAATTGCCGAGCGAACCATAGATTTATGTGAGAAAGATCCCGATTGTTCGGCAGCAGTATTAGTAAGAGAAAATAAGCAAGGTGAATGGTTGGCATCTGAGATAAAACGCTCCTATCAAGAAAAGTTGCGAGTCTATGAAGTGAGCCAAGAAGAAAGGCGCTCTCATGTGCCGCTGGAAATGTTAGCACTATTGCAATTTTTAGAAAGACCCCACTCCCCAGATTTTTTAAAAGCTGCTTTGCGAGTGTTAGTAAATCGCAAATTAATTGACAGCCAAGACCTCGATGCACTCGCTAGTATGCCAGAGGAATTTCTTTATCCGGGCCCCTTGGAAACGCCCCAAAAAAAATCGGTGATTAAAGCTCGCTGGTTGTGTTGTAGTTTGTTGCGTTCGCGGATGGAATTACCGATTTATAACTTAATTCCCTTTTTGGCATTATCGCTGAAATACAATCAATCTGAATTAGCCACCGCTGATAAATTAGCCGAAAGAATTGCTCAACAAACAGCCGGTGAAAAATCCCTCACCTCTACAATTATGGCCTTGAGTGAAATTGTCAGCGCCGAAAAATTTGAGCCGGTGGAAACCGAAAATATGGAATCTCTTTACACCAAAAAAGGACAATTAACCATTATCACCATGCACAAAGCAAAAGGCTTAGATTGGGATTATGTTTTTCTGCCCTTTTTGCACGCCCAAACTATTCCGGGGAGTTTGCGAGTTTTACCCGCAGCTAACTTTTTAGGAGAGTTTACTTTAGCCGAAGTTGCCAGAGCCCAAATTCGCTCTGCCTTGCACGGCGAAACGATCCCCGATATCCGCGAAGCATGGGAAAAAGCCGGTTATTTAAAAACCGCCGAAGAGTTTCGTTTGCTTTATGTGGCGATGACAAGAGGTAAGCGTTTATTGTGGATTTCTGCCGAACAAAAAGCGCCCTTTACTTGGAATAAACCGCAGAATATGCAGCAGCAAAATCCTTGTCTTGTTGTGCCAGAACTTAAGAAACAATTTCCTCAAGCCGTCGAAACTTTGCCGCGAACTGTTGTGCTGGGATTTTGATTTTTTCTCTCCTTCAACCTTTTTTATCAAAGTTTGCCCAGATTATCAAAGAACCTTAAAATGCTTTTAGCAAATATTGGAGATAACTAATAGGTCATTAAAAATAATTGCAATTTTAAAAAATAGCATTTTCCGCGCCTACGATGCCGGGCAATTAGCATCAGCAATTGCTTGGCAAAATCTCATCAATCAAACGCACTCAAATTCAATAAATTTCCTCACTGCTGACAATCGCTTGCTCAATATTGCTCAGTCTGCGAAAGTACCGGCAGACAATCTTAACAATCATCCCTAAAAATCATTCAAATTCCCAGCTAAGTAGTAGCTCATCTTGACCATTACCTCAGCAATAACACATAAAGCAAGCTCAAGATTTAAAGAAAAAATCCTAATATTTTACAATAAAACTGTCTGTTTAATTAGATACTATTTTGCCATTTCTACCAAAAACCAGAGATTCTCTGGCTCTTTCCCCTCTCTTACCAAAAACAAGATCATCTCTGGGGGAATAGATTTGATCTTTCCTGAGAAAGATTTTTTTAAAAATCCCAACTGATAACATTCACAAACAGGAAGGCAAAACTTAACCTCTCCTAAAAATTGTTAATAGCAAACCTCTAAGTTCTCAACATATATAATAGAGGAGAAATCCTGGTGAAAATCGGTGCAAGTTACTTAGGTAACGGAACTTGTGAATTTACTGTTTGGGCACCCGCCCACGAAAAAGTATCCCTTCAAATTGTTTCGCCAAACAATCGCATTATCCCAATGGAAAAAGGCGAACAAGGCTATTTTAAAGTAGTGGCAGAAGACGTTCTTCCCGGCACACTTTATTTTTACAAAATAGCCGATTCTGACTATCCAGATCCAGCCTCCCACTACCAACCGGAAGGCGTACATGGGCCCTCCCAAGTCATCGATCACAACAGCTTTAAATGGACTGATGTGCAGTGGTCTGGCATTCCATTAGAAGACATGATCATCTATGAACTGCACGTCGGAACCTTTACAAAAGAACGCACATTTGAGGCAATAATACCCCGGCTTCAAGACTTGCGAGACTTTGGCGTAAATACCATAGAAATTATGCCGGTCGCCCAATTTCCGGGAGATCATAACTGGGGATATGATGGCGCCTATCCCTTTGCCGTCCAAAATTCCTACGGGGGGCCCGACAGTTTTAAAAACTTCATAGATGCCGCTCACAAACAAGGTATCTCTGTTATTCTTGATGTAGTTTATAATCACTTCGGCCCCGAAGGAAACTATATCAGTCAATACGGCCCCTACTTCACCGAAGCCTACAAAACCCCTTGGGGAAGCGCCATAAACTTCGATGATGTACAAAGCTACGGCGTGAGAAATTACTTCATCGAAAACGCCCTCTATTGGTTGCAAAACTATAAAATAGACGGCTTAAGATTAGATGCAATTCATGCCATTTATGACCTTGGAGCAAAACACATTCTCCAAGAAATGGCAGACGAAGTAGCCCAACTTTCAGAAACCATAGGCCGCAAGCTTTATCTCATTGCCGAAAGCGACTTAAACGATGTCCGAGTAATTCGAGAAAAACAATTTGGAGGCTTTGGCATAGACGCGCAATGGAATGACGATTTCCACCACGTTTTGCACACCTTATTAACCGGCGAACAACGCGGTTATTACCAAGATTATAGTAGTTGCGAACAACTCGCAAAAGCCTATAAAGAAAGCTTCGTTTATTCTTGGCACTACTCGGCTACGCGCAAACGATATCGCGGCAACGATGCCAGCCAGCAGCCAGCCCAACAATTTGTTGTGTGCACCCAAAATCACGACCAAGTAGGCAATCGAATGTTAGGCGAAAGATTGTCACATTTGGTAAACTTTGAAGCCTTAAAACTTGCTGCCGGTGGTCTTCTCCTTTCCCCTTACGTTCCCCTCCTATTTATGGGCGAAGAATACGGCGAAACTTCCCCCTTTCTATACTTTGTCAGCCATTCTGATCCCGATTTAGTTGAAGCCGTGCGGCAGGGAAGGAAAGAAGAATTTGCTGATTTCCATAGCGAAATAGATAGTGATCAAGAATATTCCGATCCCGTCAGTTTTAGCACCGTAGAGAAATCTACCTTAAAATGGGAACTCCGCAACGAAGGCCAACACCAAGTGCTACTGGAACTTTACAAATATTTAATTCAGTTGCGCCGCAGCCTTCCCGCCCTCAAAAACCTCAGCAAAGAAACCCTAGAAGCCTCAGCCGTTGATGACGAAAAACTTGTCTTACTCCATCGCTGGCACCAAGAAAGTCACATTTTTGTTGCAATGAATTTCAACGACAAAGATGTTACTTTTAAAGCCAATATTAGCGGCGGAAATTGGAATAAAATTTTGGATTCGGCTGAGCAGAAATGGATGGGCCCTGGTTACACAATGCCCAACCTATTAATGGAAGCTCAAGAAGTGACGATCAAGCCTCAGAGTTTTGTCCTTTATCAAAAGCTGTAGCTATTGTGAGTTGAATGAACTCCACAAATAAATTATAAAAAGCCGGTTTCTTAAAAAAGACCGGCTTTTTAGCGTACCAAGGACAAACAATTAAGAAAAATTTATCCACCGGCAACCCCTTATGAACATCAGCGGTAGCCTAAAACAGGCCGGTGATAAGTAGAAGCACTTAATTATTTGTAGGATGGGTAGAGCGTAAGCGAAACCCATCAAAGCCTCTGTTGGGTTTCGTTCCTCTACCCAACCTACATTACACCCAGAGTTTAATTAAGTTGACTTACTTAACTCAACAAAAGCACCGGCTTTCCTGAAAATCCCCACCAACAAAAAAACACCAACCCCATTTATAAATATTCAAACAACCTTAAACCTCAACATCCAACCTATCCTCATCCTCATCAACCCTCCTTCCAAAAATCACCAAATCTCGCTCAACCCCATCCAACTCAGCCACCCTTGGAAACAAACCCCACTCCTCAAAATTAAACCCCTTAAACAACCGTAAACTCGGCTCATTATGGCCAAAAATAAAAGCCAACAAAGTCTTAAACCCCAAACTCGAACAGCGCTCAACAGCCAAACCCAAAAGCTGCCGGCCAACCCCACAACCCTGATGATCCGGCGCAATATAAACACTTAACTCCGCCGTCCTAGAATAAGCCGCCCTGCCATAAAAAGGCTGAAAACTTAACCAACCCACAACCCAACCATCAATTTCTGCCACCCAAACCGGATAACGATCCGCAGTATGCTGATGAAACCAAAACAAACGATTTTCCACATCAACAGCCGCTAAATCACCCGTAGCCATTCGCCCCGGAATAGCCGCATTATAAATCGCAACAATCGCCGGCAAATCACTCTCAATTGCATCCCTAATATTCAACTCACTCACACCCAATCTCCCATCAACATCAAAAAAAAATCCAGCCCCAGATAGACCGCTAAACTACAAAAAATTAGACAAACTAAACAATAATCGTACAATCTTATCCCACAAAAAACTATGACACCCACCGCCCTAATCACCGGCGCCTCCCAAGGCATCGGCCAAGCCACCGCCCTCCTCCTCGCCAGCAAAGGCTACAACCTCATCCTCGCCTCCCGAACCCCCGAAACCCTCAACCAACTTGCCCAAAGCATCCAAAACACCGGCCAAAAAGTGCTCCCCATCCCCACAGACACCCGCGATCCCCAACAAGTCCAAAACCTGCTCCAAAAAGCCCTAGAAACCTTCCCCCACATAGACATCCTCATCAACAACGCCGGCATCTGCATGACCGGCCCCATCCAAAACACCACCCTCGAAGACTGGCACAACATCATCGACACAAACCTCTGGGGATACATCCACACCATCCACACCCTCATCCCCCACTTCATCCAACGCCAACAAGGCACCATCGTCAACGTCGGCTCCTTCGGCGGAAAAATCCCCCTCCCCTACATGAGCGCCTACTGCACAAGCAAATACGCCATCACCGGCCTCACCGAAACCCTCCGCCTCGAACTAGCCCCCCAAAACATCCACATCTGCGCCGTCCACCCCAGCGCCACCAACAGCGACTTTCTCCAACGCGCCATCTTTCGCGGCAAAGACCAAACCGAAGCCAACCAACGCAACCAACAAATGCGCGAACTCCTGCAAACCCCCATTGCCAGCAAACCCCAAGACGTCGCCAACGCCATCTGGGAAGCCATCACCCACAAAAAATCTGAGATCGTCGTTGGTTCCGCCGCACCCATAGCCACCGCCTACCAACACTTTCCCAGCATCCTCCAATGGCTCATGCAGCAAACCACCAAAACCCAACAAAAAACCTAAAACCTAGCCATTCCCTCAAAAAAACTTTCTTTTCCTAGCTTTGGGTTTTAATACCCAGAGCATCCTATTTTCACAAAAACCTAGACAACCACCGCTTAATGAGACTAGATTTGTATGGAAACACCAAGCCTTAAATTATTGGCCAAATTGTAGCCGTAGATCCCCCCTGCCTACCTCTTACTAGCGTTCCCCCGGTAATTGCACTAAATTTGTACACAAATTGTACACAACCCCCAACCCTGCCCAAAAAAAATTGCCATCTTCCTACATCCAGCCCAACAGCAACAAACCCACCTCCGGCGGAGTCCACAACCCCAACAATAAAACCCCAGCTTTTAACCACCATCCCCGGAGAAAAACACTTAATTTACACAAAACTCGATGTAGAAAAAATCCAAATAATAGCCTAGAACAATAAAAAAATATTACCGGAGAGCAGCAGATGTTCAACCCCATCGAATTAATGATCGACTCCTTTGTAAACCAACTCAAATCAGGCTATCATCGCACCTACGGCGGCTATAACCCAAGCTACAAAGACATCATCGCCTGGGCCGGCAACATGGCCCTCGAAAACATAGCCAACAGCGACGCCCTTTATCGCAACGTCGAACAAACAATCTTAGTTACCCTCGTAGGCCAAGAAATCCTACGCGGAAAACATATCAGAGAAGGCGGCGTTTCCTGTGAAGATTGGCTGCACTTCATCATCTCCCTACTCTGCCATAACATCGGCTACATCAAAGGTGTTTGCCGTAGTGATCGCAACGGCTACTACGCCACCGGCACCGGCGGAAACATCATCCCCCTCCCCGAAGGCGCCACCGACGCCAGCCTCACCCCCTATCGCGTGGATCGCGCCAAACTCTTCGTAGACGAACGCTTTGGCGGCCACAAAATCATCGACGTCGAACAAATCAAACGCAACATCGAAGCCACCCGTTTTCCTCTCCATCCCGAAGCCCAAGAAAGCGACAACGTAAACTACCCCGGCTTAGTTCGCGCCGCCTCCCTGATTGGCCAAATAGCCGATCCCCGCTACCTCAAAAAAATTGGAGCCATTTATTACGAATTTGAAGAAATTGGCCTCAATCAACAACTCGGCTACCACAACCCCGGCGATCTTCGCAAACAATATCCCAAATTCTTCTGGAAAAGCGTTTATCCCTACATAGGCGACGCCCTCAAATACCTATCCCTCACCCAACAAGGAAAACAAATCATCGCCAACCTTCAAGCCAATGTCTTTGTCATTGAACACGAAAAACTAGCCGCAGAAGAAGACGAAGAAACTCAACTCGTCCGAGCCAGCAACGGCGCAGCCTGAAGCAACTTTTGCGTATAGGGATGCTGAGGATTGCCAAAAATCTCACGGGTGGCATTAATTTCGACAATTTGACCGCCATTCATCACCGCAATGCGGTCACACAAAAACCTCGCCACCCAGAGGTCATGGGTAATAAACAAATACGTTAAGTCAAACTCCCTCTTCAACGACTGCATCAAATCCAAAACCTGTGACTGCACACTCGCATCGAGCATACTCACCGGCTCATCACAAATCAGCAATTGTGGACGAGTGATCAGCGCCCTCGCTATCGCCACCCGTTGCTGTTGTCCCCCCGATAATTCCGACGGATACCTATCATAAAACTCGCTTGGTGCAAGTCCCACCCGCTCCAACATTTCCATCACTTGTTTTTTTGCTTCCCCTGGCGATGCGATCTTGTGAATCAACAGCGGATCAGCAATACTTTCTCCCACCGTCATCATCGGATTTAAACAAGCATGGGGATCTTGAAACACCATCTGCATGAAGCGGCGCATTTTTCGCACCCCATTTTTATCTAAAATTGTTAAATCTTTCCCCAAAAATTCAACCTTTCCAGAAGTCGGTTTAATTAACTGCAAAATCGTCCGCGAAAGCGTACTTTTCCCACAACCAGACTCCCCCACCAAACCCAAAATTTCCCCTGAGTAAAGTTCCAAATTTACCCCATCCACAGCCTTAATTGTTTGGTTTTCTTTTCTCGAAAAAACCCTCTCAATCAGATTACTTTCTAAAGTATAATGTTGCTTCAAATCCACTATCTTTAATAATGGCGACTCTTGACCGGCCCTTTTCTGATAACCGCTTCTTTTCAGAGAACCGGCAATTTTCTCTAAACCAGTCTCTTCCTCGTAATTATCCTGCAATTCTTTAACGCCACCATCAATTGCTTGAATATGCAAAGCAGCTTTTAACAAAGATTGGGTGTATTCATGCTGGGGGTGAGCTAGAACCTCTTTTGCCGCACCTCTTTCTACAACTTTACCCCCATACATCACCGCAATTTGATCGCAATATTCCCCAATCATTGCCAAATCATGGGAAATCATCAACAAACCTAAATTCCGCTCATTACATAAGCGCGTCAACTCTTGGCAAATTTCCGCCGAAACCGTAACATCTAAACTAGTAGTCGGTTCATCCGCCACAATCATTTTTGGTTCCAACAAAAGCGCCAAAGCTATCGCCACCCGTTGCCGCATTCCCCCACTAAACTCATGGGGATATTGCCCCCAACGCGCCGCCGGAATTCTCACCGCTTCCAACGTTGCTATCGCCTTTTCTTTGGCTTGTTTTTTATTTAATTGCGGTTGGTGACAAAGCAGAGTTTCCAAACAATGATCCCCAATCGTCATTAAGGGATCTAAGCGCGTCATTGGATCTTGAAAAACCAACGCCACCGCCTCGCCGCGAAACTTGCGTAACTGAGCCGGTGAAAACTCAAAAACCGGCTCCCCATTAAACAAAACTCTTCCCTCAATTTTCGTTGCCGGTGGTAACAATCGCATCGCCGCCCGTCCCAAAGTAGACTTACCGCAACCCGACTCACCCACCAAACCTAAACGCTCACCAGCATCCAACGTCAAAGAAACCCCATCTACAGCCCATTTTCCCCCAGTCCCCCGTTGATGAGGATACCCGACACGCAGATTCTCTATACAAAATAATCCTTGATTCATAATTTAAGCATCAAAAATAAATTAATTAATTTCCTATCTACTCCGCATCCGTCCACTTTTTATAACAACGAGCCGTAATAAAATAAGGCGAAAAAACCTCAAGAAAATTACGCTGAAGTGTCCGAAAAAACCTCTCCACAATTTGCGGATCATCGTGGTGAAAAGGGAACTCCTGATTAAATCCTTTAAAAAAATACCAATTCAGGATAATTTTGCCTTCAGGCGACAATTTTTTATGAAACTCCAACAACTGCTGACTCGGATCTGGTAAATGCTCAACCACATCAAAACAGATAATAGTATCAAAGCTTTCTGAGCTAGGAAGTTCATCACAACAAACAACTTTCTCCTCCAAACCCAAAAGAGAAACTCGCTGCTTGACAAACTTCAAACTCACCGGATTAATATCACAATAAATTACTTTTTCAACTTGCGGAGAAAGCGCCGCCCCAATGGTATGAGTGCCAATTCCCCCACCAAAATCTAAAACCCGACCTTGCGCCTGAGCAGCAATTAATAATAAAGTTTGACCAATATAATCTTGGCTGCTTAAATGCCAAGCCCCAAGCTCAAATAAATAAGCCTCTCCTACTTTTTCTCGATAAAAATCCGTAGCTTTTTCCCAATCAAAATCACGCCGGCCTATTTCTGCTAAATTTTTTTGACCGGCAGCAAGTTTAATATCTATCGCGTCATAATCAAGCTCGGCAAAATCTGCAAGATGTTGTTTTAAGTGGAAAGCATTTTGCCAATAACCACCTAAAAATTCTGGAATTGGAAAAACAGACATCAGGTTTTCTCTCAATATCAATCAAGACACAAGGGCTGGCAACAGCCAAACGTGAGGCTGAGCGCCACAGCATCTTGACAATCATATCACGGCCCGAATTTTGTTTTAATTAGGCTGGTGAGAATTGCCTGCACTTACCTATTCTTGGAGACTCAAAACCGCTTCACAAAATCTTTCCACCAGTGTTAGCCGCTCACGCATCGTCGCCAACCTGCCCGCCACCGTCGTCTTTGAGCGAGAAACCGCCAAAAACATCACATCCGTTGCCAATAACCGCAATTGCTTGTGAATCTCAGTTTGGTAAGATCGCACCTTACCTTCGATAGTTTCCGACAACTGATCAACCGGCAACCCCAAAATTTCCGCGCCAAAGAATTCTTGCACAGCTTTGAGCGCTTGTTTAATCAGCAAACCGTCTTCGGTTTCCACACTTTGGCTCATAGCCGACAGGAGAGCCGTAAATTCTTGGTAGCGCTGGCTGTAAACATCTTTAAGCATAATTTCAATAAATTTGTCTATATTGTAAGAAAGTCATTTTTAAATCTCGATAAAGCTTATAGGATTTCTTGAGCAATGCCATTGCTTTATGCGAAAACCAGGAGGGGCGGGTATGCCTACGGCACGCGAAGCCAACATAAAGGATGTTTGTCTTAAGCATAAATCTAGTAAGAACCCGCCCCTAGTTGTCAATATCGCTTTTGCAAAAAGCAACCCTCTTGTTTTACCCCAGCAAGCCAAGCAGAAATAACCATCCTTCAAAAATTTGTCTGTATCCTTGGCTACATAAATGACGTAAGATTGGACATCCCTTTCTTATTCCGTCAGGTATTCTTAGCCTTTAAGCACGAACCAATCCTATGAACACCGCCGTCACTACTTGTCCAATTCAGTTTAACGTAGACCTGCCCGACTGGTTACAATCTTGTCTGCTCTCAGAACGCAGAGCTACCAATGAAGTCGCCCTCGCCGACAACTCCTTGATCTGTCGAGCGTTTGAGTTTGCCTACCAGCTACACGAAGGGCAATGTCGCAAGTCGGGTGAACCTTATATCTGTCACCCCATTGCGGTTGCTGGCTTATTGCGCGATCTGGGGGGAAGCCCGGCGATGATCGCTGCGGGTTTTTTGCATGATGTTGTGGAAGATACCGACGTCACTCCTGACGAAATTGAGCAACGTTTTGGTGTGGAAGTTCGGCATCTTGTCGAAGGTGTAACAAAACTTTCTAAATTTACTTTTTCTAGCAAAACTGAGCGTCAAGCTGAAAATTTCCGGCGAATGTTTTTAGCAATGGCTAAAGATATTCGCGTCATTGTTGTTAAGTTGGCTGATCGGCTTCATAACATGAGAACCCTCGAACATTTAGCCGATGAAAAACGCCGCAGTATTGCCCTAGAAACCCGCGAAATCTTTGCCCCGTTGGCAAACCGGCTGGGGATCGGTCGTTTTAAATGGGAATTGGAAGATTTATCTTTTAAGTATCTTGAACCAGAACAATATCGTCGCACTCAAGAATTAGTTGCGGAAAAAAGAGCCGACCGGCAAGCAAGATTAAATGAGGTTACAGAGATTTTGCGACGCCGCCTTGAGGAGGTGGGGATCAATTGTAGTGAACTCAGTGGCCGGCCCAAGCATTTGTATGGAATTTACCAAAAAATGCAGCGTCAGCAAAAAGAATATCATCAAGTTTATGATGTTTCAGCTATTCGGATTTTGGTAGAAACGAAGGATGAATGTTATCGTGCTTTAGCTATTGTGCATGATGAGTTTCGCCCGATCCCAGGCCGGTTTAAAGATTACATTGGCTTGCCAAAACCAAACCGTTATCAGTCTTTGCACACCGGCGTTATTGGTAGCAGCGGCCACCCTATAGAAGTCCAAATTCGCACTCTGGCTATGCACCAGGTTGCCGAATACGGGATCGCTGCTCACTGGAAATATAAGGAAACGGGATCAACTCCTACTCTGGTAAAACCAGAAGATGAAAAATTTACTTGGTTGCGCCAACTTTTGGAATGGCAAAATGACCTCAAGGATGCTCAAGAATATCTCGAAAGTGTTAAAGATAATTTGTTTGAGGATGATGTTTATGTTTTCACTCCCAAAGGCGATGTGTTTTCTTTAGCCCAAGGTGCAACGCCGGTAGATTTTGCTTATCGCATTCATACAGAGGTAGGAAATACTTGCACCGGCGCTCGTGTTAATGGGCGCATGGTAACGTTAGATACGGTGCTGAAAAATGGCGATATTGTGGAAATTTTGACGCAGAAAAACGGTCATCCAAGTTTAGATTGGTTGAATTTTGTTGTCTGTGCCGGTGCGCGTAACCGTATTCGTCAATGGTACAAGCGATCCCACCGCGATGAAAATATTTGTCGCGGACGTGAGTTGCTAGAAAAAGAGTTAGGAAAAAGCAGTTTTGATAGTCTCTGCAAGTCGGAACCTATGCAGGCGGTGGCGCAGCGATGTAATTATCAAAGTGTTGAGGATTTGCTGGCCGGTTTGGGTTATGGTGAAGTGACTTTAAATTTGGTGGTCAATCGTTTGCGCGATGGTGTTAAGGGCAAGCAACCTATCACCACCGATATTGAAGTTTTACCGCCTTCGACGGTTTCCCAAAAAGCTCTACGGGAAAGTGTGCCGGCGTTTCGCACTAATAAGTCTCCCATTATTGGGGTTGAGGGCTTGCTGCATCATTTGGCGGGATGTTGTCACCCTATCCCTGGTGAACCCATTATGGGCATTGTGACTCGCAGCAGTCGCGGAATTTCTATTCATCGCCAAAGTTGTCGGAATTTAGAAACGGTGGATGGGGATCGCTTGGTGCCGGTGAGTTGGAATACAGCTACGGAAACGCAACGTCCTCTAACTTACCCGATTGATGTTCAAATCGAAGCGCTTGATCGTGTGGGTGTGCTCAATGATATCTTGTCTCGCCTTAAGGATGACAATATCAATGTCCGCAGTGCAATGGTGAAAACTTATCCGGGGTTTCCGGCTCTGATTAATCTTTGCATTGATGTGCGCGACTTAAATCAATTGGAGCGGACTTTTTCGCAAATTAAGAAAATGAGCGATATTTTAAACATCCGTCGCCTCAATGAGTCTGAGCGCTTAAATTGATTTTCTTACCGAAATCAACGCTACACAAAACCACCAAAGTTTACGGGGAAAACGGCCCAAGCCTGCCGGTGTCCCCAAAACTTGTTATCAAGAGTGTTTAACCGGATTTATGAAAATCTTACTCGCCCAAGACCTTACAGGCATTGCTCTGTAGCTTTTTAAAAATGTACTTTTCCGGTTGAATAATCTGGATAGACTTTCTCGGCTAACTTCCATAACTGCTCACCGGCATTTCTCTCGCCTACCGCGAAAAATTGTGAGATATATACTTTTTAAGAAAAATTTGCTAACAAAAGCTTTTTGTGAAGATATCTTAGCCAAAGCCAAGTGAGAAAACAGCCGATGAAATAATAGGGAAAATCAGCCCACACAAAAGTCGTCCCCAGCAGCAATTTACCGGCAAAAGTCGCCCGGATAACCTGTAAAAACGGCGGTTTCCACAATTGGAGAAATTCCACAAGACAAGTAACAAAAAAAACACCCCCAGAGACTTTTGCCGGCGAGAGTTCAGGCCAGACAAACACAACAGCACAGATCCAAAACGTCTCATAAAAAATATCGCCGGCAAAGCCATTAACCCAATCATACCCTGGCCCTTTGTAAAACTTACTTGCCAACCCCAACACACTTACAATAACCATCGTTACGAGAAGGCAGAGACGATAAGTGAGAATTTTTTTATATTTAAAGCGATTTTTGATCATTGGTTATAGCGCTTGGCGAAAATTGGCAGCCCCCAGGGGATTTGTAAAGATTTGAGACACTAGAGAGTCGGCCCAACCCCCTGGGAAGCAAGCATTTACGACAAAAAAGCCATTTTTCATCCCTAGTCCCTTAAAAAAGTGTAAAGAAATGTTATCTTTTTATTAATCTTTAAAACGATCCTTAACAGTCCAGCCGCAAAACCCATAACAGAAACACCAATGAAACAGTCCTTTCCCCAAAGATTCCTGGTATCCATTGCCGCGCTGTTCGCAGCCATCTCGTTTTGGGCCATTGCCCCCGCAGCGCAAGCCTACGACAACCCAGAACTCCTGCCAGAGTATCAAACTCCCATCATTGACTTAGCCAAATCTCTGACAGAGAATCAAGAAAAAGCCTTGAGCAAAAACTTAGAAGACTTTGAAGCCCAAACCGGCTATAAGTTAAGAGTCTTAACCCAATATGACCGCACCCCTGGCTACGCCGTCAAAAAATACTGGGGACTAAACGAAAAAAGCGTCTTAATCGTAGCCGACTCACGCGGCGGTAATTTATTAAACTTTAACGTCGGCGATGGCCTTTATTCTTTGCTACCTCGTACCTTTTGGGTAGAACTGCAAACCCGCTTCGGCAATCAATTCTTTGTGCGGGAAGAAGGCGAAGATCAAGCAATTATACAATCTATAGAATCGATTACAAGTTGTTTGCGTCAAGGTGGTTGTAAAGTTGTCCCCGGCCTACCGCGAGAGCAATGGATTCTCACATTAGTTACCTCGGTCATCGGTGGTTTGGTTTTAGGCGTTGCAGCCCAACCCCGCGACGGCAAACTGTTTGCATGGCAGTGGGCGCTGATTTTTTCGCCGCTGTGGGGCATTTTGTTTATTGCCTTTGGCATCGGGCCGGTGATCAGCCGTACCTCGGAGTGGTTGCCGCTTTTCCGCAACGTGATCGGGTTTGTGCTGGGAATTCTGGTGGCATACCTGACGCCCATTCTTAGCCAATCTTCCGCCTCAGAAACTTAAGGGTCATCGGTCAGTGGTCATGGAGCATTAAAAAAAATAGGATCATCAATAATCAGTCAAAATGATTGACCAATGACTACTGACAACCTGATAAGCTGAAAGCTAAAAGCCAAAAGCGGAAAGCTATCATGGAATGGCACCTTACAGATGCTCAAAGTTTGGGAATTATTGACCGCGAAATTGGCGATCATGCTTTCTCACCGGCAGAATATGAAATTGTCCGCCGCGTTATTTACGCAACGGCTGACTTTGAGTACAAATCATTAATTCGTTTTTCTGATCAAGCCTTGCAAGCCGGTGCCGCCGCCCTCGCTGCTCGCACCACCATTGTTGTTGATGTCCCGATGGTACAAGTCGGCATCGCCCCTCAGATTCAAAGCACTTTTGCTAATCCTGTTTATTGTAGCGTCGAAGCAATCGTGCGACCTCAAAAAGAAAAAAGTCGCTCCGCTTGGGGAATAGAAACTCTGGCGCGGCGCTATCCCGAAGCAGTTTTTGTAGTCGGACAGTCGCAAACTGCCTTAACAACTTTAGTTGAATTAATCGAACTTGAGGAAATTCGACCGGCCCTTGTGATTGGCACCCCGTCGGGATTTGTCGATGTTGATGTCGCCAAAGATCGCTTAAATGACTCTTTAGTGCCGCACATTCGCATCGAAGGGCGCAAAGGTAGTGCTGTAGTGGCTGTGGCTGTGGTCAGTGGCTTGGTAGACCTGGCATGGCAAGCCTACGGACAAGAAACCAAGGTCGGTTTATAACTCTAGGGTTTGAGACTTTTTTACCGGCCGGTGGGCAATTAAAAGCCGCCGGTGTACTGACTATCAATCATCGGGCAAAGCCTCTTCTAAACATATACCTATAGGTTTAACCTCAATAGACCCGGTTTTTTTTAACAAACCGGGTTTTTTTATGCCTTCCCCCAAACAACCAAAACAACCACAAACTGTAACGTTTTGCAGCGCAATTCCGGATCTCCGACGTATTTTTTAGTATTTCAGAGCTATTGATTTGATTTTTGTTTATGATGGGGAGACAGAGATGAGGGGTCTTACCCCTCACCCCCAGTTTAAACCAATCAGAGCCAAAAAATCTTGGAGCAAAAGCCTCCAAGTATTTGACAGAAGAAAAAAGAACAATGGCGGTCTATAGCGCACAGGGACAAAAAAATATGGCTGGAAATAGCGCACACGTCAAACGGTTGCTGCAAACAAAACAATGCCAGGGAGGCGATTTAAGTGAAGCAAACCTAGCTCAATTAAACTTGAGCGGAGTAGACCTCAGCGGTGCAAAATTAATGTTTGCCAACCTGCACGGTACCAATCTTAGCAGTGCAAACTTAAGTGGGGCCGACATGAGCTTTGCCAACCTAGTCGCCGTTGAACTGATCAACGCAGACATGAGAGGCATAGACGGCAAAGGAATGAACCTGCTCGATGCCAAACTTAACAACGCCAACCTCAGCGGTGCAGACTTGGGATTTGCTAACTTTGTCAATTGCAACTTACAAGATGCCAACCTCTGCGGCGCAGACATGGATGGAGCCAACTTAATAGGAGCCAAACTCAACAATGCTAACCTAAGCGGAGCAGACCTTGGTGGAGCCAACTTAGGACACGCAGAATTAATCGCAGCCAACCTATCGAATGCAGATTTAAGTGACGCTCGCTTAGTCGGAGCAGACTTAAGTGATGCCAACCTCAGCGGCGCAAACTTAAGCTGCGCCAACTTACTCAACGCCAACCTCAGCGGCGCAAACTTGATCGGGGCAGATATCAGCGGTGCAAACCTTGCCAATGCAAAGCTGGACGGTGCAATCGGATTTTACATCGAAAGTCAGGGCGGGAGCCGCCGGCCAGAACCACACACAGCAAGCAATTCTTATACAACTCCCCCCTACGTCAACTTTCATAGCGCCAACCGATACAGCACAAACGCCTCAGTTTTGGGTTTACCCCACCCCGGATTACCTTAAACTTACAAGCAGCCAAAATAAAAAGGCAAAAGATTTAACTATCTCTTTTGCCTTTGATGTTTTGAGTTATTAGGTTAAAAGTCCTTACTGGAAAGTCAAAAGACTAAACTAATGAAGTTGTAGAATTAACAAGCAACCAAATTGCCAGCATTATTGACTTTTCACACTTAAGCGATTATTTTGTCAACGTAACCAGCGCTTTTTCCAAAGCCTGCAAAGCACTCTCAACTTCCTCAGCGCTAACAATCAAAGGCGGTACAAACCGTATCACCTTCGGGCCGGCCGGCACCAACAACAAACCCTCATCCATCGCAGCCTTCACCACTTGCGGGGAAGTCAGTTCAACCTCTGGCTTTAACTCCATGCCATTAATCAAACCCCAACCGCGCACCTCAGCAATCAAATCTGGAAATTTTTGGGCAATGGTAGACAAACCGGCCCGCAATTGCTCACCGCGTGCCCGAACATTGCTTAAAATATCCTCATTTTCCAGAGTTTGACACACCGCCAACGCCACCCCAGAAGCAAACGGATTCCCACCAAACGTACTCGCATGATCTCCAGGCTGGAAAACATCACAGCGAGACTTACACATCATTGCACCGATAGGAATTCCGCCACCTAAACCCTTAGCCGAAGTAAAAATATCCGGTTCAATACCCAGATTTTCATACCCCCAATAATGGCCGGTGCGACCCATTCCCGCCTGCACCTCATCCATAATCAACAAAATGCCCTTTTCATCGCAAATTTCCCGAACCCGCTGGAAATAAGCCACATCCCCCGGACGCACACCACCCTCACCTTGCAGCGGTTCCAACAAAATAGCAGCCAACTGACGCTCACCGCTATCTACAGCCGCCACCATTTCCTCAAGCGCCTCAATATCGTTATAAGGCACATAAACAAACCCAGGCATCAACGGGTCAAAATTCTTTTGATACTTAGGCTGGCCGGTTGCCGTAATTGTCGCCAAAGTCCGCCCGTGAAAACTCGCCTGCGCCGTAATAATCACAGGCTGCCGAATATTCAAAACTGTATGAGCATACTTGCGGGCCAACTTAATCGCACCTTCGTTAGCCTCAGCCCCAGAATTGCAGAAAAACGCCCGATCCGCACAAGAATGCTCAACCAACCACTTCGCCAACTCACCCTGCTCACGCACATAATACAAATTAGAAACATGATGCAGCTTAGAGATTTGGCGAGTCACAGCCTCCACCATCGCCGGATGAGCATAACCAAGCGTACAAGTAGCAATACCGGCCACAAAATCCAAATACTCACGATTCTCCGTATCCCAAACCCGACAGCCGGCCCCTCGTTCCAAAGTGAGAGGAAAACGAGCATAAGTCGTCATCACATAGCCATCAAAGTCTTGCTGGGTAAACAAACGCGGCTCAGCCACCCCAGGCAATTTCTCAACAAGCGTTTCTAAACTCACAGACAACTCCTAATAAACTTTCAAACTTTCGATTTATTTAACATAAACCTCATCTTAAGATATTAACCAAGGCATCCAACCTAAAATAATTCAGCAACCACCGGCTTTTATGCAGCCAAGCCATCACAGACTTGCAAACACCGCAACCCTCTCTTTTTTAATCATTAAATATTTGTCTTCAATTCGCTAAACGAGCCTTTTTGGCATCTAAAATCCCAGCGCCTAAAATCTCAACTCTAAAACGTAAGTAGTGCCTTGACACAAAACCGCAGCCCCAACCCCCCCACCACATCCCTGTACACCCCACTCGAAGAAAAATATCAACGCCTCCAAAAAGAACTCATAGCCGGTGGCGTTGGCTTCGCCGGCATCATGCTCCTCGGCACTTTGTGGTATCACTTAATCGAGGGATGGTCGTGGCTAGATGCCATTTACATGAGCGTCATCACCCTTGCCACCGTTGGCTTTGGCGAAACCCGGCCCTTGGGAAGCCGAGGCCGAATCTTCACCATTGCCTTAATATTGTTAGGAGTCATTAACATTGGATACATGGTCAATCGGTTTACCGAAGCCCTGATTCAAGGTTACTTTCAAGAAGGAATTCGATTACAACAGCAAAAACGCTTGATAGACACTCTTTCTGACCATTACATTCTCTGTGGCTTTGGGCGCACCGGCCGGCAAATTGCCTCCGAATTCAAAGCCGAAAGCATCCCCTTTGTGATCGTAGACTCTGATCCCAACCAAATCAAAACCGGGCAAGAACTGGGTTACATCGTTTTGCAAGGCGACGCCACCCTTGACGAAACCCTCCACCGCGTCAAAATCGAAACGGCTACCTGCCTAGTAGCCGCCTTACCCTCCGATGCCGAAAATCTCTACACTGTTCTTTCTGCCAAGACATTAAACCCCAATGTCCGAGCCATTGCCCGCGCTTCCACCGAAGAAGCCTTATTAAAGCTGCAAAGAGGCGGAGCCGATGCCGTTGTCTCCCCCTACATCACCGGTGGTAAACGCATGGCAGCCGCCGCTCTACGCCCGCAAGTGATGGATTTTGTAGATGGTATTATCACCGGCGCAGATCGTTCATTTTACTTAGAAGAATTCCTCATCGACGCTCAAACTTGCCCCTGCGTTGGTCAAAGCCTGCGCGAAGCCAAACTCAGATCCCAATCAGGTGCTTTAGTTTTGGCCATTCGCCGCGCTGACGGAACCTTGATCGGGGGGCCAATGGCCGAAACCCGCATTATGCACGGAGATTTATTTATCTGTATGGGAACCGCAGAGCAACTGCGAGAACTCAATCAAATTCTCGACCCCATACAGTCGCCTAAATTACGTTTACCGAAAAAATTTAAATAGGGATGTTTATATGGAGGGATGAAAGGCTGACACCGGCACCCCTCGATTCCAAAACAAAATCACTAAGAAAGCTTCAAAGCACTCACCGGCACTTCATCCCAAGACTCGACAGTTCGCAAACGTGCTTGCCAACCTTTTTGTCTTTGCTCTTCGGTTAAATTCCGCTCAAAAGAGTCATGGCACTCTTGAGCTTGAACTTCATCACAACAAGCAATACAAGCATAAACAATCCCTACTGGATCGAGTTGTTCATTCACCCAAATAGTCATACATCACCCTTAAAAACTAAGTTTTAAAAAGTCCTAAAGTTGTTTCTAAACTAATCTTAACGCATTAAGAAAAGCGCCACCGGCACAAACAAGACCGGCAAAGCCGTTACAATAGCCGCCTGACGCAGATACTCCTCCTTTTTTAACAAAACCCAAGCCCGAACTGAACAAAAAATAAACAACAAAGACCAACCACCCATCACCCCAATCGATCCTTGTAAGCTTGGCAACTCACCCCCTTGAGAATTTGCTACATTTGCCCCATAGCCAATAATCAAAACCATCGCCGCCAAAAAAATTGTAGCAATTGCCTGAGAAATGAAAAGCCAAAACCGAACCAAAAAAACCATACTTTGTCCCAAAAATGTAGCCTAAATTAGCCTAAATATTATACTAATAGCAACCGTAATTCTGCGCTAGTCTGTCTAAACAAACTTCAAAAATTCGCCTCAGCTAAGGAAGACAACCCCGCGCCAGTTACTCGACAAATACGCCAATCAGGCAAAATATCTGCACCAATTTTTCGATAAAAACCAATTGCCGGTTCATTCCAATCAAGCACACTCCATTCCAACCGGCCAAACCCGCCATCCACAGCCAACCGAGCCAAAAAACGTAAAAGTTCCTTTCCTATTCCCTTTCCGCGATACTCTGGCAAAACAAACAAATCTTCCAAATAAATCCCCGGAAGAGTTAAAAATGTAGAATAGTTATAAAAAAACAAAGCGAACCCCACAACGTTGTCCTCAACTTCTGCAACAATTGCGTCAGCATAAGGACGAGAGCCAAACAAATGTTGCTCTAAAGATTCTGGAGTGCCGGTGACGGTATGAGATAACTTTTCATATTCCGCCAAAGCGAGAATCAGGCTAAAAATGGCCGGCACATCTGCCGGTGTAGCCTTGCGTAAAATCCAGGGTGCGTGGGACACTTTGAATTTATCCAATAATAACTGATAGCTAAATATTTTACCGCAACCAGGATTTCAAACGCTTAGCAACTTTTGGTAATCTTAATTTTCGCATAGCTCTGGCTTGAATTTGGCGCACCCGTTCGCAGGAGACATTAAACAACTCGCTGACTTCATTTAATGTACAAGGCTGGCCATTTGTCAAGCCATAACGCATAGTTAGAATATCTTGTTCGCGTTTTGAAAGCAATTCGCCAAGGACTTCTAGTAATTCTTCGCGGCACATCATTTCATGGAGATGCACTTCGGGAGAGACGTTGTGATTATCTTCCAACAACTCCATTAATTCAGCAGATTCGTCCTCTCCTACTCTTTGATTCAGCGACAAAGATTGCATTTTTGCTTCTTGGAGTTGGCGCACTTGTTTAGCTGAAATATTTAAGGCTTCGGCAAGTTCTTTTTCTGAGGGTACTCGTTGCAAAGTGTCTGATAATTGGCGATGAATTTCTTTATATTTATTGATTTGCTCAATAATGTGAATCGGTAAGCGGATGGCGCGGGAATAATTAGCAATGGTGCGAGTAATTCCCTGACGAATCCACCAATAAGCATAGGTAGAAAATTTATAGCCTTTATCTGGATCAAACTTTTCTGTAGCTCTGTTTAATCCCAATGCTCCCTCTTGAATTAAATCTTGAAACGGGACTCCCCGGTTTAAATATCGTTTGGCAATTGACACCACCAGACGCATATTTGAGCCGATCATTTTTTGTTTGGCGCACCGGCATTTTTGCCACCGTTGCAACAGTTGACTTTCGGTTAAATTTAATATTTGGGCTAGTTCGAGTCGAGTGGGAACTCTGTTTAACTCTAGGGTTAATTTTTCTTGCAGTGCTTCCAAAGCAACTAATTCTTGGACGCACTTTCCTAATGTGGTTTCTTCTTCGGGAGTTAAAAGTGGATATCGTGACATTTCCCGAAACAATGCTTTTACCGAGTCATCTTTGGCGCGGTTATCAATAGCATAGGAATTTTGACGAGTGGCTGTATTTTTCATTTGATGGGCCTCCTTTTGTCAGCGCTAAAGCTGGAAAAGCCGTTCGCTTTGTTACTTAGCCAGCCAGTTGAGAAAGTTTGGATTACCAATTTTTTGCGCCGCAAAAAATGACAATTCTTAGAGATGAAAATTTGGGCATTCAGTGGTGGATTTTAAAAAACCACAGATGAACACAGATAAATAGGATAAATTTAAGAGTTTGGCAATCTTGTCTATTTCTCTTGTTTGCCATCATATCACAGTTTTCTCAAATTCTGTGGGTACTTCTGCCGGCAAGGAATTTCACCAAGCAGACTAGCAGTACGGACAATTTTAGTTTCTATTTCTTAGGATAGAAATTCTCGGCAATAATGTTTATTTTTATTGAGTTTTTTAGCTAAATTTTAATTTTAAAAGCTCAAATATGAAAATATAAAAAATTTTGTGAAGTTTAGGGAATAGAACAAATCCTTTTTATTAGCAAAACGGCGAAAACATTGCTAACACTACGGAATAACCAGTCTAGCAATCGGGGCCGGTGTTCAAAATTCCCATAAAACAGGATAATACTCAAAGAGCCAATGCTACCCCTAAAATTAAATGTCGTAAACCGGCCCCAACAAAACCTAGTGGCCCCTCAACCCTCCCTAAACCAAAAAGAGCGTTATGTATAACCTCAAAAAAACTGATTTGACCACCGGCACCCCCAAAGAAGCAGGCGCACCGTACAGTTCAGAAACAAAAGTTGTCGCAGAACCGGCCAGCTTTTATGGAATTCGTGCGGGGGAAAGTCAACAAAAATGGGTTGAAGTATTAGTAAACTGTCCAAAAAATCCCTATAATAAATCTCCTCAAAACTCCGCAGAAATCGCTGATGAAGACAGCGAAGAAATCAACGAAGCTGAACAACAATCAGACGAAGAATTACAACTTTACACCTATAGCATACCGGCCGGTTTAGAAGTGCAACCGGGTAACATTGTAATCGTCCCGTTTGGCAGCCAACAACTAAGCGGAATTGTTATAAATTTTACATCTCAAATACCCGCCAACTTAACCCCAGATAAAATCCGAGAAATCAAAGAAGTAATAGCCGAAAAATTCCTCTCCCCAGCTTATTTACAACTTTTACAACAAGTCGCAAATTACTATTGTACCCCACTGATCAAAGTCATTCGCGCCACCATGCCACCAGGATTATTACCAAAATCCCAGGAACGCATTCGTCTTGCCAAAAACATCCCCGCCGATGTGAGTTTATTTCTGCGTAGTAAAAGCGCTCAAGATATCCTAAAATTATTGCAAGCATCCCCCAGCAAAAATCTCAGCAAGAAAAGAATAAAATCCCTAATCAAAGGCGCAGAATACGGTTTACAAGACCTCTTAAAACGCGGCTTAGTAGAAACCTATCAAGAATCTGCAAAACCAATTAAAGCAAAACGACAACTCGCCGTTACTTTAATTAACGATGCCTTTACAACAGACCTCACCGCTAAACAAAGAGAAGTATTAAATTTTTTGCGTCGTGCCGGTGGCGAAATGTGGCTAACAGAATTGCTAACAGAAAGCAATGTCACCAAATTAGTAGTTAACAACTTGGTTGAAAAAGGTTGCGTAGATATTAACGAACAAGAGAAATTAAGAGCACCGGCCTTACCAACCCAAACCCCAGACCAACCCAAAACCTTAACCCCCCACCAAAAACAAGCCCTAGATGTTATCAAAAACCTCACCGGCTACGCCAAAATTTTACTACACGGAGTCACCGGCTCCGGCAAAACTGAAATCTATCTTCAAACCATCGCCCCCATTTTAGAAAGCGGAAAATCAGCCATTGTATTAGTCCCAGAAATTGGCCTCACGCCCCAACTCACAGACCGATTTCGGGCACGTTTTGGAGACAAAGTTTTTGTTTATCATAGTGCCCTTGGCGCCGGTGAACGCTACGATACATGGCGACAAATGCTACAAGAAGAAGCAAAAATCATCATCGGCACCCGTTCCGCCATATTTTCCCCTTTACCTAATCTTGGTGTAATTATCTTAGATGAAGAATACGATAGTAGCTTCAAGCAAGACCAACCGGCCCCCACCTATCACGCGCGCACCGTCGCCAAATGGCGCGCCGAACTTACCAACTGTCCCCTAATACTAGGTTCCGCCACCCCATCAATCGAAACCTGGCTAGAAATAGCTCCCCAAAATTCTCAACCTTCCCCCACCCCATCCCCAAATACCTATTATCTTTCCTTACCACAACGAGTCCACGCCCGCCCTTTACCGCCGATTTCAATTATTGATATGCGGGAACAATTAAGAGATGGAAACCGCTCAATATTTAGCCGCCCCCTACAAGACGCTTTCCGCCAACTTCAAACCACGAAACAACAAGGAATTTTATTCATACACCGGCGCGGGCACAGTACCTTTGTCTCTTGTCGTAGTTGCGGATACGTCATCGAATGTCCCAACTGTGATGTATCTCTTTCCTATCATTTTGGAGCAGAAACAGAAACATCATCTCTCTCAACCTTTAACGGCTTTCTTCGCTGTCATTTCTGCGGTTATAACAGCCTACAACCCCAACGTTGTCCCGAATGCGAATCTCCCTATTTTAAACATTTTGGCACCGGCACTCAGCGCATAGAACAAGAATTAGCAAAACAATTTCCCCAACTACGAGTCATCCGTTTTGACAGCGACACCACCCGCACAAAAGACGCCCACCGGCAAATTCTCACCCGTTTTAGCAATGGCGAAGCCGATCTTTTAATTGGCACCCAAATGTTAACCAAAGGCTTAGACTTACCCCAAGTTACCTTAGTCGGAGTCATCGCCGCCGATGGATTACTGAATTTACCCGATTATCGCGCCTCTGAACGCGCCTTTCAAACCTTAACCCAAGTTGCAGGACGTGCCGGTAGAGGTAACGATCCTGGTAAAGTGATCATTCAAACTTATACACCAGAGCATCCCGTCATTGAAGCCGTACAGCGTCACGATTATACCGGCTTTATTCAAACGGAATTAAAAGAAAGAGCAGCCCTGGGATATCCACCCTACGGACGTTTGGTGTTATTGCGATTAAGTGGAGTTTCCGAAACAGACACCGAACAAACAGCAGGAAGGTTAGCAGAATTATTACAAACGACCCTTGATAGTGCGATTAATTGTGAGATATTGGGGCCCGCACCGGCCCCAGTCATGCGCGTTGCCAACCGTTATCGCTGGCATATTTTGCTGAAATATCCGCCCCAGGCAGGAAATTACTTTTCCAATTTCTCTCAATTGCGCTCACTTTGCCGCGCCGCATCCGTGAGCCTCACAATTGATATTGACCCGTTAAACTTAGGTTAAAAAGAAAGCCGGTGAGAACATCAAAAAACCAACAACCAATAACCCTTTAATAAACGATTTCCACATCAGGAAAAGTGCGCTTAAAATCCTCCAGCAAATCATCCATTTCTTCAAGGGCTTGATTAACATCAATACGCAAAGTCCCCAGGTTTGGTTGTTCGAGAAGCCGCATCAAAACCTCCCGCTGGGTAGCAATTTTGAGAATGCGCTGTTTGAGAGTTTGCTCGTCCATCTGTTAATACCTTAAAAGCGTTTATGGTGCTTTCACAAGCATAGCATCTAGCAAAAAAGCTCTTAATATAGCTCTGAGTAGAATAATTAACAGAGCGCTTTTTCAATGTACAGTCTAAAATCAAGGCATCTAAAATGCTATAAGCCGGCACTGAAACCTGGAAAATTTAACGCAAAAAAGGCGGACGCTTGGGTTCCGAAGGCTTATTTTTAATCATTTCCGCCAAAAACCGTTTAAGAGCCTTTTCCCGATTTTTCATAAAAGCCGCCCAAAACCCAGGGTGAAATTCATCCATTGTTTTAGCAAGCGCCCACACATCCACAGCCAGAATATTATACAACATCTCATCTTCGCGCTTGAGAGACTTAATTTCCTCCATCAAAGTATCTTTAGGGAGACTTTGCCCGTTGCGATCTTTAATCATGTCAGTTACTCGCTTAATTAATAAACAATTATAGAAATCAGGAGCAGCCAGAACCAGCCTGGATCACTTTACTTTGATAATAAGGGTAGTTTTGGGAATTGTCGTTAAAGATTCTTAGAAAAACTTGCACAAAAAGCTGATTTTTGTAAAGATTACCAAGGCCGTGACCCTCCGCCCGACATCCCCGCGCCATTGCCAGCCCCCACCATTCAACATACCACCCCCATAGAAAATCAAGACTAACGCACCCAGGGCCAAAAACCCGGTTTCTGCCTTTATATTTCTCGACTCAACCGACGATTTTTAAGAGAAACTGATTTTTTTGCGTAAGGCGTAAGGATAATAAAAACTACAGGAAAATAAAAAAGGAACGCGCCAATATGTTACTACCCTCCTTGGGAACCTTGGGATTAAGCGTAGGCAGTGTTTTAACCGTCGTTGGCTTTTATGCCTATTTCACAAACAACCCCACCTTAAACCTAGCAGGATTTTTTTACGGAATCCCCGTTTTACTGGGGGGTTTAGCCTTAAAAGCAGCCGAACTCAAACCCGTTCCTTTAAGCCAACCCACAACCCCAGAAATTATCGCCCTGCGAGAAAAACAAGCCACCCCCACCCAACTACAAATTCGCAAAGACGTCACCAGATACCGCTACGGGCAAGAAGCCCATCTTGACGAAGCCCTCGCTCGCTTGGGACTCAGCCCCACCGATGAAGAAAGACCGGTATTGCGAGCCTTACGAGAAACCGAGATAGATGCAGCATATACCTTGATTTTGGAATTTCACTCACCGTTGATTTCCCTGGAAACCTGGCAGCAAAAACAAGAAAAAATCGAGAAATTTTTCGGGCCCGGTGTGCGGGCTACAATTGAGCAGCCGGCCCAAAATCAAATCGAATTAGCATTAATTACCGCCATTAGCGCTTAAAAAACTTGGCAGGAGGGCTATTTTTCCAACCGAACCGCATACCATTGCAAAAACTGACCCGGCCCCACATCGAGATCGCAATTCGTATCTAACAAATACTGCACCTGGGCATCAAGCGAGGTAAATTTTTGTAAAGAATGCGGTAAAGTATCTTGACATTTTGCCAAAATTGACTTCAGCTTTTCTCGCAGTTCATCGGCTGTGAGAAATTGCTCCGGTTGGTTGGTTTCTAAAACCACAAAGTGGTCTTCCCGATACATAAAAGAATCTGGCATTTTTGTTTGGGGTTGTTTTTGAGCGATATTTACCTAATTTAGCTGGAATTTGAAAAAATCTAACCCAGCCCAGTTTCACCCTTAATCGCAGACCCAACCAGCAAAGCGAAATTCTCAAGTCTATATAGCACATCACCGAGGCAAAAATTCAGGCAATTAAATCTTAAAATTAATTTGTTATTTTGAGATAACTAACCTTTTAGATTTATCCTTCGGACAAGCCATTAAACAAGTTCATCACTCCTCCGCTGCAATGTTAGAACCAATAAAAAACTTTTTAACAGCAAATTTGATGGGTACACTTGACTCGCATCTGGGAGCCGCTTTCATGCCTCACGGAATGTGTTACCTCTGGAAACCGGGTTTAGTGTGGCTTCATGTATTATCAGATACCCTCATTGCCCTGTCTTATTATGCCATTCCGATCATGTTGGTATATTTCATAAGGCGGCGGCAAGATTTACCCTTTGGTTGGATATTTTTCTTATTCAGCAGTTTTATCATTTCCTGTGGCACCACTCACCTGCTGGAAGTGTGGACGCTGTGGCATCCTGATTATTGGATATCTGGCAGCCTCAAAGCCATTACCGGTGTTGTATCTGCCGTGACTGCCGCTTCGTTATATGCCCTAATTCCCAAAGCCCTCGCCATACCTAGCCCTGCCGAAATTGAGCGCATCAACCAAAACTTGCAAACAGAAATCAACGAACGCCGGCAGGCAGAAGAAATCATCAGAAATCTCAATGCCCAATTAGAAGAACGAGTTCAAGAACGCACCCAAGAATTAGAAACCACCAACCAAGAATTACTCAATCAAATTCAAGAACGTAAACGAGCCGAACGTGCATTGCAACAAGGCGAAGCGCGGGTGCGTACTGTTTTAACAAACTTGCCCGTAATTGTGTTTGCCCTCGACAGCAACGGCGTGATTGCCCTTTGTGAAGGCAAAGGAGTTGACAGCCTCGGCATTAAGCCAGAGGAATTGGAAGGCGAGTCTGTGTTTCAACTGTACAAAGAACAACCGGACATTTTGAACCACCTGCGAACCGTCTTGCAAGGAGAAGAAACCTACTGGCTAAGCGAAGTGCAAACCGCCCAGGGAGTGATTCACTATGAAAACCGCGCCACACCAGTCCCCGGTATTGGACGCGGGTTAATTTGGGTAGCCACCGATATCACAGAACGCAGAAAAGCCGAAAAAGAACGCGACAGATTTTTTAGTTTGTCGGTAGATATGCTTTGCATCGCCAGCTTGGATGGCTATTTCCGCCAAATTAACCCGGCCTGGACTAAGACTCTGGGATACACGCCCGAAGAACTAAAAAGTCAAGCTTATATAGAATTTGTTCATCCCGATGACCAACAAGGCACCCTAGAAGCGATACAGAATTTAGGGACAGGAGAAACCGTTATCGGCTTTGAAAATCGCTATCGCTGCAAAGATGGTTCCTATCGGTGGATATCGTGGAATACCGCACCCTATCCGGCGGAAGAATTAGTTTATGCTGTTGCTCACGATATCACCGATTTACACGAGCGAGACGAGCAACTTAAGAACTCGCAAAAACTGCTCGAACAAGCCAAGGTTGATTTAGAGAAAAGGGTAGAAGAAAGAACGATTGAATTAACACAAGCTATTCAACTTTTAGAGGCCGAAATTAGCGAACGCAAACAAGCAGAAACTGCCCTCAAAGAAAGTGAAAAACGCTATCAAAAACTTACCCAAATTTCGCCGGTGGGAATTTTTCACACCAATGGGCAGGGAGATTGTCTTTATGTCAATGAGCGCTGGTGTGAAATTGCCGGTTTATCGCCACAAGAAGCAATGGGACAAGGCTGGAAAAGTGCCGTACATCCCGAAGATCGGCAAAGGATTTTTAACGAATGGTTTAATTCCAGTAACACTTATCTACAATTTCAATCAGAATATCGATTTTTAAATAAAAACGGCAAACTCACTTGGGTTGTAGGTCAAGCCGTTATAGAAACCGACGAGCAAACCATTACCGGCTACGTTTGTACCATCACCGACATTACAGATCGAGTTCAAGCCGAACAAGAATTAAAGAAATATCAAGAAAAACTCGCCGAACTGGTTGGACAGCGAACTCACCAACTACAAAACGCCAACGATCAACTGTTGCGAGAAATTCAAGACCGGCAACAAATTGAAGCCGAACTTCAAGAAATTGCTAGTTTGCAAAAAGCCATCTTAGACAGCGCCAACTACACGATAATTTCTACCACCAGCGAAGGCATCATTCGCACCTTTAACAGTGCGGCTGAACGTTTGCTTGGCTACAGTGCCGATGAAGTGATTGGCAAAATCACCCCTGGTATTTTTCACAAACCCGAAGAAGTTATTCAAAGGGCGCAAGAACTGTCAAGAGAAATCGGCATTCAAATTGAACCGGGATTTGAAGTATTTGTCGTTAAAGCCAAACAGGGAGAAATTGACGAAAGAGAGTGGACATACATCCGCAAAAATGGCACAGAATTTCCAGTATTGCTCTCAGTAACTGCCCTCAAAGATAACGAAGGAAATATCACCGGCTACATGGGGATTGGCAGCGACATTACCGACCGAAAACTCTCAGAAGTGCGACTTGTCGAAAGTGAAAATAAATACCGTTCAGTCGTTGAGCAAGTCAAAGAAATCATCTTTACAAGAGATGCCGCAGGAACCTGGACATTTTTAAATCCTGCTTGGAGTGAAATCACCGGCTTCTCAGTAGAAGAAACCCTCGGAACCAACTTTATAGATTACATTCACCCCGAAGACCGGCCCGCAGTCACAGAAAAGATTCAAAGATTATTAAACAGCCAACAAGAATATTCCCAATATGAAGTTCGCTATTTGAAAAAAACCGGAGGATTTTGCTGGATAGAAGTCTATGCCAGACCCACTGCAAACGCCACCGGCACCATCATCGGCATCACCGGCACCCTCAACGACATCAGCCACCGTAAACAAGCCGAAGAATCCCTGCGACAACAACTGCTCAAAGAAAAATTAGTTGGCACCATTGCTCAACGCATCCGGCAATCTTTAGACATCGAAGAAGTCCTCTCCACAGCAGTTCGAGAAGTACGGCAATTTTTGCAAACAGACCGCACAATTATTTACCAATTTTTACCCGATGCCAGCGGCACAGTCGTCGTTGAATCCGTTGGCGAAGGCTGGGTAAAAACTTACGGAAGTAACATCAAAGATCCCTGCTTTGGAGAAAAATATATTTCTTTATACAGAGAAGGAAGAATCGGCGCCACCGAAGACATTTTCAACGGCACAATTAAAGAATGCCATGTCGAATTACTCAAACAATTTCAAGTCCGGGCAAATATAGTTGTTCCGATTTTATTGCCCGATGAAAGCAGCAATGCCCCAAACCTTCAAGGAGGAGAACGCCCAGAAGATGAGGCTTTTAGTTCCTCCTCCAAACGTCAAGATTCTTTGTGGGGTTTATTAATTGCCCACCATTGTGAAGAACCCCGCCGCTGGACAACTACGGAAGTAGAACTGCTTAAACAACTAAGTGTTCAACTCGCCATCGCCATTCAGCAGTCCACCTTATTTGAGCGCGTTCAAAACGAACTCGTGGAGCGCAAAGTTGCCGAATCAGAACTGCGGCAAAAAACCTCAGAATTACAAGCAATTTTTCAAGCCTTCCCCGACTTATATTTCCGCTTAAATTCCGAGGGAGTGATTTTAGACTATACAGCCAACAATTTGGATGATTTATATGTAGAAAGTGAAAGATTTATTGGCAAAAATATGGTAGAAATTCTGCCCGAACCAACCAGCCTCAAAATTAGCGAATCTATCCAATATACTTTGGAAGCAAAAGCATTGAGCAGGGTAGAGTATGGATTAGAAGTGCCAAAAGGTCAGCAGTATTATGAAGCCAGATTTGTCCCCTTTTTAGAAGACCAAATCATCGGAATTGTTAGGAATATCACCGAAAATAAACGCTCAGAAAGAGCCCTCAAAGAAAGTGAAGAGCGTTATCGCGCCATTATAGAAGATCAAACAGAACTGATTAGTCGGTTTTTACCTTCAGGAGAGCTAATATTTGTTAATGATGCTTACTGCCGGTATTTTGACAAAACCAGAGAAGAACTGCTCGGTCATATTTTTATTCCGTTTATCCCTGACGAAGACTGGCTAAACTTGCAACGCCAATTAGCCGAAGTTAACCCCGATCACAGAGTGACTACCTGCGAACACCGCATGAAGGTAGGAAGCGTTGGGGAAATGCGATTTTTACAGTGGACTTATCGCGCCATGTTTGACGAAACCGGCAGCGTCTTCGCATTTCAAGCCGTAGGACGCGACATCACCGAACGCAAACAAGCAGAACAAGATTTACGCCAAAGCGAAGCCGCCATTCGAGAATTATATGGAGTCACCGCAGCGGCGGATCTTGACTTTGATGGACGCCTGCAAAAAATGCTGCAAATGGGATGTAACCGCTTTGGTTTAGAAATTGGCATTGTCGGACGTATTGAAGATGAACGCACCGAGGTGATCACCGCCGAATTTCCGAATAATTTTCCCTTCAAAATTGTTAAAGGAGACGCTTTTAGCATTGAGCAAACATATTTCCGAGAAACTGCCTCTAGTGATGAGCCGGTGTGTTTTGAATCCGCTTCTCGTACCGAATGGCGCAATCATCCAGCCTATAAACTTCGCCAACTTGAAGCTTATATGGGAGCACCTCTGCTCGTCAGCGGGGAAGTTTTTGGGATTTTGAGTTTTTCGAGCACTAAACCCCGACAAAATGCCATTAGCAGCGTCGAAAAAGAACTGCTGAAATTAATGGCACAGTGGATCGCCGGAGAAATTGTCAGGAATTCTGCCCAAAATGCCTTGGAAGCGCAACTGCAAAGAGCGCAATTGTTGGGGCAAATTACCCAAGAAATCCGCCAAAGTTTAGATATTCAGCAAATTTTCCAAACCGCTGTAATTCTCATTGGTCAAGCGTTTGGTGTCAATCGTTGTTTGATTCATACCTATATTAAAGACCCAGTGCCAAAAATTCCTTTAATGGCAAGTTATGTAGAACCAGGGTATGAATGGATGCCAGATTTAGAAGTTCCTGTGAGCAGCAACCCCCACGCCGAACAAGTGATAGCCCTAGATTCGGCGGTGGCTTCTCCAGATGTTTATACAGACCCTTTATTGCGAAAGGGTTCAGAGTTATGTAAGACTCTGGGCATCAAATCAATGATGAGTGTTCGCACTTCTTATCAAGGTGAGCCAAATGGCATTATCGGCTTGCACCAATGTGATCGTTACCGCCGGTGGAAAGCTGCGGAAATTGAATTGCTCGAAGCCGTCGCTGCTAATGTGGGAATTGCTTTAGCACAAGCACAACTTTTGCAACAAGAACGGGCCAATAAAGAGCAGTTGTCTTCTAAAAATGCCGACCTGGAAAAAGCAAAACAGGCAGCCGATACAGCCAACCGCGCTAAAAGTGAATTCTTGGCAACTATGAGCCATGAAATTCGCACGCCGATGAATGCCGTTATTGGTATGACCGGCTTATTATTAGACACGCGCCTCACCCCAGAGCAAAATGATTTTGTAGAAACGATTCGTACTTCTGGCGAGTCGTTGCTGACGATTATTAACGATATTCTTGATTTTTCAAAAATTGAATCAGGCCGGCTTGATTTAGAGTCTCATCCGTTTAATTTGCGCTCTTGCATCGAAGATTCTCTGGATTTAGTGGCTGCAAAAGCGTCACAAAAAGGCTTAGAACTGATTTATTTAATTGAGCGCTCTGTTCCTTTGAACATTTTGGGAGATGTGACTCGCCTGCGGCAAGTTTTGGTGAATTTACTTAGTAATGCAGTGAAATTTACGGCTACTGGAGAAGTGGTTGTCTCTGTCACCGCAACTTCTCAAAACGCCTCTTTGCCACCGCTTGATACAGGGGATGATGAGCAAGAATATAGCTGTTATCAAATTCAATTTGCCGTCAAAGACACCGGCATAGGCATTCCCGAAGACCGCATGGAACGACTGTTTAAACCCTTCAGCCAGGTAGATGCTTCTACTACCCGTCAATATGGTGGCACCGGCTTGGGGTTGGCAATTAGTTCGCGTTTGTGTGAATTGATGGGCGGGACAATGTGGGTAGAAAGTCAAGCCGGAACTGGTTCAACGTTTTACTTTAGTATTGCCGTGCTCGCAAAAATTACAGAGCAACCCATCGAAATTCACGACAGCTTGAATGGCAAACGGCTACTGATTGTTGATGACAATGCTACCAACCGTCAAATACTAATTTTACAGGCTCAGTCTTGGGGGATGGTTCCTTTGGCGGTGGCTTCGGGTGCGGAAGCCTTAAGCTGTTTGCAGGGAGGCGAGACTTTTGATTTGGCAATTTTGGATATGCAAATGCCGCAGATGGATGGTTTAACTTTGGCCGGTGAAATACGCAAGTTGTCTGGCCTAACCAGGTTTCCTTTAGTGTTGTTTACCTCGATTGGCAGTCCTCAAGAAAATCGCCATGCAATTGATGTGCAGTTTGCGGCATTTTTGAATAAACCAATTAAACAATCGCAACTCTATAACGTTTTAAACAACATTTTGAATGAGCAGTCGGTAGTAGTTAAGCCGGCAAAATTCAAAAAGCAACCTCAGACAAAACTTGCCAGCGAAAAACCTTTGCGAATTCTGCTGGCGGAAGATAATGCTGTCAATCAAAAAGTGGCGCTGGGTCTGTTGTCTCGGTTGGGCTACCGCGCTGATGTCGCGGCGAATGGATGGGAGGTAATTGAGGCGCTCGACCGGCAAACCTATGATGTGGTTTTAATGGATGTGCAAATGCCAGAAATGGACGGTTTAGAAGCCACCCGACACATTCTTTCATCTTCTTATAAAGATGGGCGTCCCCGAATTGTGGCAATGACCGCGAATGCAATGCAAGGCGACCGAGAAATTTGTCTGGCGGCGGGGATGGATGATTATATTAGTAAGCCAATTCGTTCGGGGGCGTTGATTGAGGCGCTGGAAAAATGCGGGCCGGTGTCTGTTTCTGTGGATGAGATAACGCCAGCGGCGGATCTGGAGGAGTTGAATAAGCCGGTGGACAGCCAGCGCTCATCGCCTATTGATGCGGCTGCTTTTGCGGCATTACGGGAAATGGTGGGTGAAGATGACGGGGAAGTTTTAGCTATGGTGATAGAAAGCTACTTAACTGATGCGCCGAAATTGCTGGAAGCGCTAGACCTCGCAATTCAGGAGGCGGATGGGCCGGCGTTGAATTTTGCAGCCCACACTTTAAAATCAACAAGTGCCACTGTTGGTGCTTCGGATTTGGCGGCACTGTGCAAGCGCCTAGAAGCAATGGGCCGAACTGGTGTCACTGCTGAGGCTGCGGAAATTTTTTCGCGTTTATCAGCAGAGTATGAATTGGTCAAAGTAGCGTTGGAAAATTTGTAATGCTTCTAGGTTGTTTGTCAGATGCCTAATTCTTCTGTCTCACCTTTTTCTTCGGGTTTCAAGTCTCTCTTCCCCACTATGGATACAAATGTTATTTACGAGCAAGAACCGCCCCTTATTTTAATTGTGGAGGATGACCGCACAACGCGGATGTTGTTGCGGCGCGCAATGGAAAAAGAAGGTTATCGGGTGATTGAAGCGGCGGATGGGGAGGAAGGAATTGCGGATTTTGTGCGCCAAAAACCTGATATTGTTTTGCTTGATGCAATGATGCCGGTGATGGATGGGTTTACTTGCTGCCAGCATTTTCAACAAATGAGTGGGGGCAATACGACGCCGGTGTTGATGATTACGAGTTTGGATGATCCTGATTCGGTGGATCGGGCGTTTGAGGTGGGGGCTACTGATTATATTACGAAGCCGATTCACTGGCCGGTTTTACGGCAGCGCGTGCGGCGTTTAATTGAGCAAAATCATCTTTATCAAAAGTTGGAATTTGCTAATCAACAATTGCAGCGTTTAGCTTTGATTGATGGTTTAACGCAGGTAGCAAATCGACGCCGGTTTGATGAATATTTAGAGCGGGAGTGGTTCAGACAAGCGAGGGAGCGTTCTTGTTTGTCGTTAATTTTGTGCGATGTGGATTTTTTTAAAGCTTATAACGATACTTATGGGCATCAAGCTGGGGATGAATGTTTGCGTTTAGTTGCTCGTGCAATTGCTCAAGAAGTCAAGCGCTCGGCGGATTTGGTAGCCCGTTATGGGGGGGAAGAATTTGCGGTGATTTTGCCAAATACAGATGCGGTGGGTGCAGTTTATGTGGCGGAAAATATTCGGATTCAAATTGAAGCTTTAGCGATTCCTCATGCGACTTCTACGGTGAGGGATCGAGTGACGCTGAGTTTAGGTGTGACGAGTCTTATTCCTGAATCAGAAAATGAGCCAGCGATGATACTTTCTTTGGCTGATAAAGCCCTTTACCAAGCCAAAGCATCTGGCCGTAATCAGTTGATTTTGATTGGCAATGAGGAGTAATGAAGTGTTTTTATAAGTTAGAGATAGGGCTTTTTACTGCGATGAGGTAAAGTTTGGCAGTTCTAAAGAATAGGTTTTTATTATAAACCGGATTTTTCCTGTGTCCAGTCCTATGAAAACGGCTGACCATTAAATTTTGACAAATCAGCAAAGCAATTTTAGCTGGCTAGATAGGGGGTTGGGTGGAAACTCTCGCCTTGTTGCTTCTAAATTAAAAAAATTTTTGAGTTCCAAAGGGTGGGGTTTGGAAATTGCATATCCTTGGGCGTAATCGACTCCTAATTCTTTGAGGCTTTGGAGAGTAGCTTCATTTTCTACAAATTCTGCTATGGTTTCAATGCCCATAACGTGCCCGATACGGTTAATGGCTTCTACCATTGCAAAATCAATGGCATTTTCGGCAATATTTTTGACAAAACTGCCATCTATTTTTAAATAATCTACGGGTAAATTTCTCAAATAGGCAAAGGATGACATTCCGCTGCCAAAATCATCCAATGCAAACCGGCATCCCATTTCTCGCAAGGATTCGATGAGCTTTGCGGTTTTGCTTAAATTGGCTACTGCCAAAGTTTCTGTAATTTCAAAACAAATCATATTAGGGGGAATTTGGAATAGGGAAAATTCTTCACTCAAAAAGTCTATGAATTTTTCATCATTCAGGCTATCTGCTGAGAGGTTAACAGCAAATAAAATGCCGCAGCTTTGGGGGAATTTTTGGGCACTTTTCTGTTGAAGTTTTAGGTATTGATGGGGTTTAAAGAGAGAAAGTTGACTGAACAAACTACGGATAACCCAGCGGTCGATAGCGTGCATGAGGTGATAGCGTTCAGCGGCGGGGATAAAGGCCATTGGTGAGATAATTTGGCCGGTTTCGGGGTCTTGTAGACGCAGTAAAATTTCACAATGTAAATCGCTGACTGGGGTTGTTTTGTTATCAATTTGAAGTGCTGGTTGAGTAATGGGGACGATGGGCTGGGAAAAAAGACAAAATAAGTTTTCTTCTAAGGCGCGGGTAATTCTGACAAGCCATTGAGTTTCACCGCGTTGTTTGGCTAATTCTCGATCATTTGCCTCATAAATATGAACTCGGTTGCGGCCTTGATCTTTGGCTGCATAACAGGCGGCATCGGCTTCGTTTAAGGTTTGCTGGGCGTTTTGGCTGGTGGCGTTAATGCTTACTAAGCCAATACTGACTCCCAGGCTAAAGCTTTTATCTTGCCAAACAAAGCGAAACGAGTGAATACTTTGTAAAAGTTTTTCGGCAATTTCTAAGCCTTGCTCATGGCAACATTGGTAAAGGATGACGGCAAATTCATCGCCGCCGAGACGGGCTAAGAGATCGGTTTTGCGAATTTTTGTTTTAAATTGTTGTGTGACTTGTCGGAGTAGTTCGTCACCGGCAATATGTCCGCAGGTATCGTTAACAATTTTAAATCGGTCTAAGTCTAAAAAAAGTAATATATGATTTAAGTTATTTCTTTGGGCATTAAAGATAGCTTGTTCGAGTTGATATTCAAATTCGCGGCGGTTGACAAGGCCGGTGAGGGCGTCGTGACTGGCTTGCCAAGATAGTTGACGAGCTTGGGTGCGGATTTGGGTGACGTCACGAAATACTAACACGGCACCGACTAAGGTACCGCAAGAGGAGTGGATGGGTGCGGCGGAGTGGTCGATGGCGAATTGGTGGCCGTTGCGGGCAATTAAGAGGTTGTGGTTGACTAAATCGATGATTTGGTCGTTGCAAAGGGCGCTTGAGAGGATGTTTTCAACGGGGATGCCGTCTTGATCGTTAACGATGTGAAAGACGCGGTTAAGGGGTAAGCCTTTGGCTTCTTTTGTTGTCCAGCCGGTGAGTTTTTCGGCAACGGGGTTGAGGGAAGAAATACGTCCGGTGGCGTCGGTGGTGATGACTCCATCGCCGATGGATTGGAGGGTGACTTGGGCTAGTTCTTTTTCGGCAAAAAGCGCTTGTTCCATGCGTTTGCGTTCGGTGATATCACGTTGGACGGAGATCCAGTGGGTGAGTTTGCCGGCCCTGTTGGTGACGGGGACGCTGTTGAGTTCTACCCAATATTCTGTGCCGTCTTTGCGGTAGTTGATGATTTCGACGCGGACGGGTTTTTGGGCTAAAAAGGCTTGTTGGATTTTGGCTATTTGGTTGGGGTCGCTGTTTGGGCCCCGCAAAATGCTGGGGCTTTTGCCGGCGATTTCTGTGAGGCTGTAGCCGGTGAGTTTGGTAAAGGCTTGGTTGACAAACAATATGGTGGGATCGGTTTGTTGTGTGCCGTCAGGGTGCATTATGACGATGGCATCGTTGGCATTGAGGACGACAGACTCCAGCAGGCGGAGGCGTTCTTCGGTTTGTTTACGGGTGGCGATTTCGCTTTCGAGTTGGGTGACAACTTCGTTGAGTTCGCTGAGGGCTTTTTGCAGTTCGCCGGTGCGCTGTTCGATGGCAATTTGTAAGCCATCGATGATGCCGGACATTTCCATTGGATCGAGGACTCGCAGCAGGCTTGTTTGGGTGATGATGCCTTGGAGTTGTCCTTGTTTATTGGCGACGGCGAGCCGGCGGACGAATCGCTGCTGCATTTCTTGATGGGCTTGCCAGAGCGAGTCTTCGGGGCTCAGGCAAAATAGGGGGGTACTCATTACGGTTTCAGCGCTTATCTTGCCGAGATCGAGTTCAAGCGATTGAAATTGCACGATATCGCGTTCTGTAACCATTCCTATGGGGGTGCTGTTGGCGGAGGTGCCGGTGGAGATGATGATACAGCTAACGTTGTGCTCTGTCATCTGTTTTGCCAGGTTGAGCACGGAGGTTTCTAGGGGTGCTTGGATGACTTCGCTGTTCATTACTTCCTCAACGGATCGCATTTTGAGGAGGTTTGCCGGTTGCAAAATGGCTTGACGGATGGTTTCGGGGGTGATGACTCCCAGAAGGGTGCCTTGGCTGTTGGTGATCGGCAGGTGGCGAATGCGGTGTTGTCGCAGCATTAGCAATACGGTGAAGACGTCTTGTACTTCTTTGTCGCAGACAACAAGCACGGGGGATGTCATTACTTCTGCTATCGTGCAGTGGTTTAAACCAACTTTGCCGGAGGCGATTAAATGGACGAGATCGCGTTCGGTGAAGATGCCTAGGAGGTTGGGGCTGCTATTTTCTGGGCTTTGTTTTTCTATGATCAAAACGCAGCTTGCTCTGGCTTCTCCCAGGAGGGCAGATGTGTTGTCTTTTGAAATTTCTTTGAGGGGGTTGATTTTGCTGAGCGGGCAACTGTTGCGAAGCTGGCCCATCATTGCAATGACTTCGATGAGAGGGGTTTCTGGGCTGACGGTGAGGGGGTGTGGATCAATAACATCTTCTAAATGTGGCAGATGTATGGGGGGTTTTTTTAGCTGCATGGTTTTAATATTTTTGATTTTTGATTTTTGATTTTTGATTTCTAGGGGTTTTGTTTGCTCAGATAAGTTTGTCAAATGATAGACAAAGCTTTTGGTTTTGTTACCAAGGTATTTAAAATTTCTTATCAATGGGAGGCTTTCTGTTGGGGAATGGCTCCTCATGGCTATTGCTATGTTCTTGGAAGATAACTTGAAATTCTGGATAAAGGCGAATATTTTTCCCAAATTTAACAAAACATAAAATTATTCTGTTTAATTATCTCACATTTGAGGGCTGTAGGGGTTTGGGATTGGCGGGTTGGGGTATTGCAGGTCTTGCTTTGGCTGGGCTTTTTCGATTCTTGGCTGAAACGGGCTGGCACTGCATCTATACTAAGAGGGATTGTTAAATTTTTATCTACTGAAGATGAGCCAACAAGTATCTGATATTTCTGTAAAGACGATCCAAGGTGAGGAAAGACTGCTAGGAAGTTATGCCGGCCAAGTTTTACTGATTGTAAATGTGGCTTCTTATTGTGGTTACACGCGCCAGTATGCCGGTTTGGAGGAGTTGTATCAAAAGTATAAGGCTCAAGGTTTACGGGTTTTGGCCTTTCCTTGTAATGATTTTGGGGCTCAGGAACCGGGAACTAATGAGCAAATTGTACAGTTCTGCGAGACTAATTACGGTGTTTCGTTTGAGTTGTTTGATAAGGTTAATGCGCTGGGTTCTCAGCAGCATCCGCTTTATGCTCGTTTGACTAATTCTGCGGGTTTGGGGGGCGATGTTGGTTGGAATTTTGAGAAGTTTTTGGTGGGGAAAAATGGGGAGGTTGTGGCTCGTTTTAAAAGCGGTGTTGCTCCGAATTCCCCTGAGTTAATTTCCGCTATTGAGCAGGAGTTGAGTAAGTAGGTAATTGCTGGTAGTAGTTGCCGGTTTTAGTCGCGGGTTTTAGTCGCCGATTAAAACCGGCAGATGGTGGGCGAAAACCCCCCCCGGAAAGGGTTAGGAAGTTAACGAAATTTTGCCCAAAAAAAATCGGCACTCCAACAACTTCTACCGGGGTTTTATTTTTGGAGATGCGGGGGAAAACCGGCCCCATTAACTAGGTTTAAAACCAGAGAGGGCGTTTCAATTCATAAGCCTGATCTATCCCGCCGGTAAAAACGGAATAAGCCATTTATAAAAAGCCGAAATAAAGGATAAAGCGACGGTTATAAACCCGCAACTACAAAATAAAAAACTCCTGCGGGGTTTGGTTTTTGTAGAGACCGGCCCCCTACCTCTGAAACCAAGCCGTCAAAGCCAAAGCCAAAGCATCCGCCGCATCATCGGGTTTCGGAATGACTTCCAAACCCAACTCCTGCGCCACCGCTTCTTGAACCTCGTATTTTTCCGCATTCCCATAACCCGTCAACGCCAGCTTAACCTGCCCAGGCGTAAACTCCCTAATCGGCACCTCAAACTGCGCCAAAACTAACATAATCACCCCCCGCGCCTGCGCCACCAAAATTGTATTCGCCATCCGATAAAAAAAGAACTTTTCTATCACTACTAAATCCGGCTTAATCTCCCCTACAACCGTATGCAAATCTTCATAAATCGTCCGCAAACGCATTCCTATTTCTTCCCCTTTTGGAGTTTGAATTACCCCAAAATCCCCCACTGAAATAGAGGCCGGTTCTTCACAATAAATCGCCCCAAATCCTAATTTAGCAAAACCTGGATCAATCCCTAAAATACGCATAATTAAAAAAAAAACCACAGATGGACACAAATAAACGCAGATAAAAAGCAAAACCTATCCGCGTTTATCTGCGTTTATCTGCGGTTAAATAATTCTTTGATCACCGCTTACCGGCCACCGCTGGCATTTTTTGTTCGGGTTCAGGTAAACCAAAAACTCGACAGAAAACCTTTTCAACCTTTGAACCTGAATCAATCGACTCAAGCGGATCTTTCCGCAAACGGTGACGCAAACAAAGCGTAACCACCCGCCGAATATCATCCACCGTTACATTAGTCCGTCCTTCAAATGCTGCAATTGCTTTTGCCGCACGATTTGTTACCAAATCTCCGCGCAAACCATCCACATCTAACTCTGCACAAACTTGGGAAATTTGCACCCGTAAATCATAATCAATTTGAACAGATTTAAGCAAATTTTGGGCATCAATCAAGCTTTTTTGCACCGCATCTTGCTCAACTTGACACTTTTCTAAATATCCCTGGGGGTCAGAATCAAAAGCCGACCGTTCCTCAACAATTTTTACCCGCAAAGTTGGGTCTTTGACTGTCCGTATTTCTGCGTGCATTCCGAAGCGATCCAACAACTGCGGACGCAATTCGCCTTCTTCTGGGTTGCCAGATCCAACTAACACAAACCGGGCGGGATGTCGAATTGAAATCCCTTCGCGTTCAACCGTATTCCAACCGGATGCTGCTGAGTCTAAAAGCACGTCTACCAAGTGATCATCAAGCAAGTTGACTTCATCCACATAAAGGATGCCACGATTTGCTTTTGCCAGCAAACCCGGTTCAAAAGCTTTCACACCTTCAGACAATGCTTTTTCAATATCAATTGTGCCGCAAACACGATCCTCAGTTGCACCCAAAGGTAAATCAATCATTTGCACTTTCCGCTTGACAACCGGCACATTTTCGCCTTTTGTAATACGCTGGCGCAATTCATCACTCATCAAGTCAGGATCGGTGGGATGACAGTTAAATGGATCATCTGCTACCACATCAATTTCTGGCAACAAATCAGCCAGGGCACGAATTGTGGTAGACTTGCCGGTGCCGCGATCTCCCATGATCATTACACCGCCAATTTTGGGGTCAATTACATTTAGCATTAGCGCTAATTTCATTTCCTCTTGCCCCACAATGGCGGTAAAAGGATACACAGCGCGACGGGCTGTTACATTTAAAGCAGGGTTGGCCGGTGCAGTCAAAGTCACGAGAAATTCCTACTAAAAAATTATTATTGTTGTGTGTATCTCATTCTATAACTCTTGGGTCATACTTAACTCAACTAACTTTAAACTTTCCACCGGCCTTTTTTGGTAGCTCCGCCAGCATCCTGCTAAAATTCGTTGAATGGTAACAAACATATTCAGCCAAAAATTATGAGCAATTCCCCTATCCCCGTAATTGTCAACGGCGCCGGCGGTAAAATGGGCCGGGAAGTCGTTAAAGCAGTGGCCGGTGCGTCTGATATGACACTCATCGCCGCTATTGATCGCAATCCCGATCTGATCGGAAAAGATATCGGGGAAGTAGCCGGTATTGGTGAAATGGAAATTCCGATTACAAACGAAATGGAATCAATGTGTGCTTTTGCAGCACAACAAAAAGAACTGCCGGTGATGGTAGATTTCACTCATCCAGACGGAGTTTATCACAATATTCGCTCTGCCATTGCTTATGGAATTAGGCCGGTTGTAGGCACCACCGGCATGAGTGCTAAACAACTAAAAGACATAGAAGAATTTGCCGAAAAAGCAAGCACCGGCTGCTTAATAATCCCCAATTTTTCTATAGGAATGGTATTATTACAACAAGCAGCAATCCAAGCCTCCAAATACTTCGATCACGTTGAAATCATCGAACTACACCACAACCAAAAAGCCGACGCCCCCAGCGGAACCGCCATACAAACGGCCCAATTATTAGCAGAAATGGGAAAAACATTCAACCCCCCCGAAGTCAAAGAAACCGAAAAAATAGCCGGTGCTAGAGGCAGCCTCGCCGAAGAAAACATCCGCATCCACAGCATCCGTTTACCCGGCTTAATAGCCCACCAAGAAGTAATATTTGGAGCAGCCGGCCAAATATACACACTCCGCCACGACACAAGTGATCGCTCCTGTTATATGCCCGGAGTCCTCCTTTCAATTCGCAAAGTTCTACAACTAAAATCAATGGTTTATGGACTAGAAAAAATCCTCTAACCCCCACCACCCTCAATGGTTCATAACCCCTTCCCCAAAGGTATGAACCATCTGCATAGCGCTATCGCGCCGCTCCGCGTACATCTGCGTTTATCTGCGTTTATCTGCGGTTAAAAAATCCCTTATGCTAATTCCCCTAACCCGAAAAATCTTTGAAAATTTAATACCCCCAGTAGCCACCGGCGCCCAATACGCCTACTATTGGGGAAACGCCCAAAGCTTCCTAAAACGCCTATTAATCTCCGTTATTGCCGTTGTAGTCATCTGGTTAATGAGTCCAATTTTCGGACAAGGCGGCGCAAATTTGCAGCTAATTATCGGAATTTTCGGCGCTTTATATTGGCTGTGGGGGCCGGTTGCCTTAGCCAGTTATAGAAATTGGCAATGCCGAAAATATCAATATTGTGGATTTTGGCAAGGCAAAGTTGTAGATGTTTATCTCACCGAAGATTTAATAGGACAAGAAGAAACCGTCAACAACGAAGGCGAACTTGTCATTGTCGAAAACCGAGAAAGACGAATTAACCTAGAAGTTGGCGACAAAACCGGCTTTACTAACTTATTGCGAGTTCCCCTCAAAAAAGAACATAAAAAAATCAAACGCGGACAAGTAGCCCTGATGTTGGTAATGTCAAATCAACCCAATTTAAGCCGCATTGAAAAAGTTTCTGATATCTACATTCCCAGCCAAGATGTTTGGGTGAGTGACTATCCCTATTTACGACGAGACGAATTTGTAGACATCAGCAAAGAGTTAAAACAATCCAAAAAACAACCCAAAGAAACCCCCAGACGAAGAAATCGGGAAGACTGAATTAGAAACCCGATTTTTAAAAAGATCGGGTTTCAGCAAACCAATTATTAAGGAAACCCTCGACGCGGTTGAGTATCCGAATAATAGGGCCCTGATTGTGGCAAACTTAAATAAGGCACACCGGCCTGTTGAGAATTTGAATAAGGGTCTGATGCCGGTCGTCTTAAATTTTGACTCTCTAATTCAATTCCTATCGCCCCATCGAGTTTTGCATTTGCCAAATTTGCCCCATTGAGATTAGCGCCAGAAAGATTAGCACCACTTAAATTTGCATTTAATAAATTGGCACTACTCAAATTAGCACCGCTGAGGTTTGCATCACTTAAATCTACTTCAACTAAACGCGCATCACTGAGATTTGCATTGAGCAAATTGGCAGCCACCAAATTTGCTTTCCCCATATTACTGCCGGCCAAATTTACCCCACTTAAATTTGCTCTTGCTAACTGTGTGCCAATTAAATTAGCACCTGATAAATCTGCACCGGAAAGATTACCATCGCTGATATCAGCATTAACAAGATTGGAGACGCGCAAATCGGCGCCGCTGAGATTAGCATGATTGAGATGAGATTCAAATAAATTGATGCCTTTAGCATCCAAACCACTTAAATCGGAACTCACCAAATCCGCAGCCACCACATTTGCAAAACTTAAATCAGCACCACTTAAATTTGCCTTACTCAACTTAACACTGTTGAGATTAGCAAACATTAATTTTGCACCACTTAAATCGGCTCCACTCAAATTAAACCGGCTCAAGTTGGCATCTCTAAGATCGCCTCCTTGGCATTGTTTCGTTTCTAATAACCGTTTGACGTGCGCGGGATTTCCAGCCATATTTTTTGCCTTTATATATGCCCCTGGTTTTTTTTGTGAAACTCTGGCATCGAGAATGTAGATTCGCTGGCAACTGTCGAAGGCGGTTTAGCCCTCGACAACTGCCTTATTGAAATTGTGCTGTAAAAAATGAAAATTTACAGCAATCTATCAGAAAAAATAGCAGATCCCCGCTAAAAAGCCTAGTCGTCACCCACAGACTCAAAAAATTTCGCTAGGCTTCGGGAATCCGCCAAAGGCAACGGGTAGTGAAGGCAGATTCACCTGTGTGTCCGTCTGCACAAGGCACAGAATGACTGTTTGGAGAATGATTTTATGACTCAATCCGCTGCACACTCCTATTGCTTAAATCCCAATTGTCAGCATTCTCAAAATACTCTTACGGCTGAAAATTGCAATGCTTGTGGTACGCCGTTATTATTACAAAACCGTTATCGGGCGATTAAATTGCTTGGTGCTGGGGGTTTTGGACGAACTTTTTTAGCCATTGATACCTCGAAATCTAGCCAAAACCGCTGTGTAATTAAACAATTTTTTCCTAAAAGTAATGCCAACCGGCAAAAAGCCTCTGAGTTATTTCGTCAGGAAGCTGAAAAGCTTAAAAATGTAGGAAAATTTCGGCAAGTTCCGGCTTTATTCGATTATTTTGAAGAAGGAAAAGAACAATATTTGCTGCAAGAATATATTGCCGGTGATAATCTTGCTCAAGAGTTAGAAAAAGAAGGGCCGTTTGATGAAAGAAAGATTCGGGAAGTTCTGGAACAATTGCTGCCGGTGTTGTGGAATATTCACAACCAAAAAATGATTCACCGCGATATTAAACCAGAAAATATTATCCGCCGGTCTTCCAATGGACATCTCGTTTTAGTTGATTTTGGGGCCGCAAAATTTGCCACCGAAACTTCCCTTGCTAAAACCGGCACGATGATCGGTTCTGCTGCCTATATTGCACCCGAACAAACGCGGGGTAAAGCGACGTTTGCCAGTGATCTTTACAGTTTGGGTGTAACTTGCATTCACTTAATGACAAATATCCCGACTTTCGATTTATTTGATTCTACTGAGGATCGTTGGATTTGGCGACAATATTTAGCGAGGCCGGTGAGTTCTCAATTAGGTAATGTGTTGGATAAAATGCTGGAAAGCGCCCTCAAAAAACGTTACCAAACAGCCTCAGAAGCGCTCAAAGAGTTGAATGATAATCAATCACTTCTGGCGAAACCAAAAACAAAAATCATCGCTGGAAGTGCGGCATTATTATTGTTTGGTTGGATGGGGTTTAGCGTGGTAGGTTCGTTTATGCAGCAAACCCAAGCGCCGGTTACAAGTTTGGCGGAAAGCACAAATAATCTGGAAAACTTCTCAAAACCGTTGGGAGTGGGTGGATTATTTGCCAATGATAAAGGACAACAAAAATCTTTCCCATTGTTGCGAACTGATGTAAAAACAAAGATTTCTGGTAATATTTCGCGGGTGGAGGTTAAACAAAGTTTTGCTAATCCTTATAAGGAACCTTTGGAGGCGGTTTATACATTTCCATTGCCAGATGAAGCGGCGGTGGATGATATGGAAATTCGGATTGGAGATCGGGTGATTAAGGGGGTGATTAAAAAACGCGAGGAAGCAAAACAGATTTATGAAAAAGCCAAACAAGAAGGAAAGACTGCGGGTTTGCTTGAACAAGAAAGAGATAATATTTTTACGCAGTCTTTAGCGAATATTAAACCGGGTGAAAAAATCGAGGTTGTGATTCGTTATACGGATAGTTTGAAGTTTGAGGGGGGAAATTATGAATTTGCGTTTCCGATGGTAGTTGGGCCGCGTTATATTCCGGGGTCAAAAATTAACGTTCAAGGGGATACAAATCAGGTTCCAGATAGTTCTAAAATTACGCCGCCAACGCTTCCAGCAACAAGGTCTGGTCAGGATGTTAGCATGGCGATTGAAATTGATGCCGGTGTGCCTATTGTGGAGGTAAAATCGCCTTCTCATAAGCTTTTAATTCAAAAACCTGGGTCATCGGAGGCGGAGATAAAATTGGCGCAGGAAAAGACAATTCCGAATAAGGATTTTATTTTGCGTTATAAGGTGGCCGGTGCGGAAACGCAGGCAACAATTTTAACTCAAAAAGATGAAAAAGGCGGACATTTTGGGGTTTATTTGATTCCGGCTGTCGAGTATGCGCCGAAACAAATTGTACCGAAAGATGTGGTATTTTTGATGGATACTTCGGGGTCACAGATGGGGGCGCCAATTCAACAATCGAAGGAGTTAATGCGCCGTTTTATTAGTGGTTTGAATGCGAATGATACGTTTACGATTATCGATTTTGCGAGTACATCAACAAAGCTTTCTGCGGAACCTTTGAAGAATACACCGGCCAATCGTGCCAAAGCTTTAGCCTATGTTAACAAGCTGGATGCCAATGGCGGAAGTGAGTTAATGAATGGCATTAATGAAGTGTTAAATTTCCCGCCGGCGCCGGATGGAAGATTGCGGAGTATTGTGTTATTAACCGATGGTTTAATAGGCGATGATATGCAGGTCATTGGGCAAGTTCAAAATCGGTTAAAACCAGGAAACCGGCTTTATGTTTTTGGCGTTGGCCCTGCATCTAATCGGTTTATTCTTAATCGTTTGGCAGAGATTGGACGCGGTAAGGTGGAAATTTTGCCACCAGAAGAACCGGCCCAAAAAGTGGCAGCTAAGTTTTTCCGAGATTTGAATAATCCGGTATTGACAAATATTGAGGTTAGTTGGGTTGGCGAGGGTAAAGAACCGATTGTTTATCCTTTACAATCGGCAGATTTATTTGCTAATCAACCGCTGGTTTTATTTGGCAAAAAAGAAGACCGCAAAAATGGGGAATTAAAAATCACTGGTACAATGGCGGGGGGACAGCGGTATGAAAAAGTTTTGAATGTGAATTTTGACCAGGTTACAGGTAATTCTGGGATTGCTCAATTGTGGGGACGTGCGAGAATTAAGGAGTTGATGAATCAAATTTATAGCCGTGAAACTCCGACGTTGGTTAAGATGGTGACGGATACAGCATTGCAGTATCGTTTGATGTCAAATTATACGGCGTTTGTGGCGGTTTCTGAGGAGGTTCGTGTTGATCCAAAAAATGCTAAACTTAAGCAACAAGTGCCGGTGAATTTACCGCAAGGAATGCCAGCCCAACCGATGCCTATGTATGGTGGGAGTGTCGGTGCTGTTCCTGAAGGCAGTTCAATTTTGACAAATATTTTAGTGGTTTTGATGTTGGGTGTTTATTGGGTTTATAAACGCCGGTTGGGGGTGAAAAGTATAAACCCCAAAGGCACAAATATGTCGGCAGATGAATAGGATAGTTTTTAGGTTGTTGTAAAATCTGTGAGAATTAGTTTCGGGGTGCGTTTGGCGATGCACCCTCCTTTATTTTAAATAAACTTATTTCATCAATTTTGCTTATAAAAACTAACTGTATTTTTCGGTTTTGATTTGGCAGTGATGCCAGTAATTCTTCCGAAGGATTGTAGAGGAAAACATCACTAAAATTATGGTAAATTAGCGGCATTTTTGGTTCAATGATAAGACTAAGCTTAACTTTTTCATCTAAAAGATAGCTTAAAGATAATAAGTTTCCCAAGTTTTGAAAGTTAATTAAGTTTAAGTCTTTTTCACTTATGAGGAGGGGTGCTTTAGTTTGATTGATAATTTTAGCAATATTATAATTATGATTACTATTATATTTAAACCACCACACGGGAGATTGAGAACTAATTGCACAAGAAATAATCCCCACAGATAGCATTGATCCTAAAGCAAAATTCCACAAAGCTTTTTTGTAAGAAAAAACTATTTTATTTGCTAAAAAATAAGCCATTGCTAACTGTAAACCCACATAGCAAGGAATTAGATAACGGCTAACAGTTGAACGCATACCGCCAAGCAATAAATCTGGGATGGCTAGGAGGATAAATGTGAGAATACTCAACAGCAAAATAAACTGCCAGATGCGGGGGGAAGAATGCCGGTATGTAAAATAAATTGAGTAACAGATAAAATAAAAGCCACCTAATAAAATAGCGATACCCATAAAATTAAAGCGAAAATCTCTGGAACTTGCAAAGTTAAAATCTAAAAAAGGTAGATTGAAATTTACTAACCAAAGTTTGAATAAAGCATTGTAATAACCAGGCATTATTTGAGTTTGCCAGTTGGTTTTATTTTGAACTTGTTCCCAGTGTAAAATTATCGGCAAAAACCAAGGCACTAAAGCCAAAAAACCTGCACACCAAACCACAGTAAAACGGGAAAAAGTTTTTGTCCACTTAAAATGTTCTTGAATGGCGGCATAAATTGCATGAATAACCACAACAAAAATAAAAAATAAATGGGTATAAAAACCAACCAATAGCGACATAAAATAATAGAAAAAGATCAAGACAGTTTGCCGTTTTATGGCATGGAGAAATGCCGCACAAGAAAAGATAATTGTCACCGTCCATAAACTATAGGGGCGTGCTTCTTGAGAGTAAAGCACATGAAACGGAGAAACCGCCATCAAAGCAATAGCTATCCAACTCACAAATGGTGCTAGAAATAACTCTTGACACAACCAATAGAGGGCGGGAAAAATTAACAGACTAATCACCGCTGATAAACTGCGAATTGTGACAATAGAACTGCCAAAAACCTGGGCCCAAAAGCGAGCAATGATAAAATAAAGAGGAGTAAGCTGCGGTTCTTCCGTTGCCACCCCCCGAATAGTATCTAAAACTGTTTTATCAGGGTTAATTTTTTGGTATTTTTGTAAAGTTTTAATGCCGATAATGCCTTTTTGGGAAACTTCTTCTACTAACTGCGTTTCCGTGTATCCTGAAATGCGTAAAGAGGTAAAACTTTCATCAATCCAGTAAACCTTACCCTCCAAATGAACAAAGCGAAAAAATATCCCTAAAACCAAAATAAGAACGAAAAAATATCGGTAGTTAGCAGATAATTTTTGCCAGTCGGTAAACAATTTCCTCATGCTATTTTGGTTAATCCAAATATTCAATTTTTTCCAATTGAGACGAGTAAAATTTCCACTGGCCGTTATATTTTTGGAGGTTACATCTGACAACACTTCTGTTATTTCTAAATTCTTGTGGCCCCCTAATTTTTCTGCCTGTAAGCGTCAGTCTTACTATAGCTTCATTTGCCGAAATTTTCAAAAACTCCGTTTTATTCACTTCAGTTTTGATATCAGCCGCCTTAAAAATTTGCTGCAATAAAGGCTCCATCTTATCCATCTCAGAAGAATTGGGATGATATGTATCCCTTATCCCTTGCAAATTTTCCTCATTAGTTGCTTTAAGCTGGCGATTAATTAATGCTTGAATCGCCTGCCGGTCTGTTTGCTGACTTTGTTTTGTAGATTGCGCCATCACCGGCCTAAAATTCACAGAACCCCCCAAAACCGCATCCCCAAAAGCCAAAAAAACAGCCAAAAAAACCAAACCCAAAACTCTCGTACCCTTGTAACTCATCATCCCCCAAATCCTCCTTATCAACAACCGCAGATGAGCAGAAAACATCTGCATTCATCTGCGTTTATCAGCGTTTATCTGCGGTTAAAAACTAATCAACCCCATCAATAGGAGCAAAACCCTGACGCTGAATATTCTCACTAACATGACGAGGCTCCAAAAATTGTAACAAATAATCAGGACCACCGGCCTTAGAACCAACCCCAGAAAGCTTAAACCCCCCAAAAGGTTGACGCGAAACAATCGCACCAGTAATCCCCCGATTAACATACAAATTCCCCACCTCAAACTCAGATTTCGCCTTCTCAATATGAGAAGGAGTGCGAGAATAGATACCACCCGTCAAAGCAAAATTCGTACCATTAGCCAGCGCGATAGCCTCATCAAAATTGTGGGCTTTCATCACCGATAAAACCGGCCCAAAAATCTCTTCCTGAGCAATCGTAGAAGTCCCAGAAACATCCTTAAAAATCACCGGCCCCACAAAATAACCATTTGCAGGAGTAGGCATTTCTAAAGCTAATTCCGCCTCTTGTTTCCCCTTCTCAATATACTCTTGAATCCGCTTTTGAGCATTAGCATCAATCACCGGCCCAACTTGCGTACTAGGCGACTCCGCAGCACCCACATTTAAAGAATTTGTCGCCTCAACCAAACGATGCACAAACGCATTATAAACCGGCTCCAACACAATTACTCGTGAACAAGCCGAGCATTTTTGACCACTGTAACCAAAAGCCGAATAAACCACCCCAGCAACAGCCTGATCTAAATCCGCCGACTCATCAACAATAATCGCATTTTTGCCACCCATTTCGGCAATAACCCGTTTCAAATGTTTTTGACCAGGTTGTAAAATAGCTGCATCTGCATAAATTTGACAGCCTACTTCTTGCGATCCGGTGAAAGTAATCATGTGAACATCAGGATGTTTCACCATATAAGAACCCACCGAAGAACCCTTACCTGGTACAAATTGAAAAACGCCTTTTGGAATGCCGGCTTCTATTAAAATTTCCGCAAATTTTGCCGCAATAACTGAAGAAACTTCAGCCGGTTTGAGCATCGTACAATTACCAGTAACCAGCGAAGCAACCGTCATCCCTACAGGAATTGCCAAAGGAAAATTCCAAGGCGAAATAATCAAAGAAATGCCGCGAGGTTGATAAGTATAACGGTTATTTTCCCCAGCCACATCATAATTATGACCTTGATCTAACCGTTCCATTTCATCTGCATAATATCGGCAAAAATCAATCGCCTCCGATACTTCTGCATCACATTCGCGGACAGGTTTACCAACTTCCAAAACCATCCAAGCGCAAAACTCTTGCCGGCGTTCTGTCATCAATTCCGCAGCTTTTCGCAAAACACCGGCCCGCTGACGCACAGGAGTCCGCCGCCACTGCGGAAAAGCATCTTTTGCAGCTTGAATTGCTGTTTGTGCTTGTTCCACAGACATTAAGCCAATGGTGCCAATAACTTCACTGGGATTAGAAGGATTGACAGAATTAACTTTTTGTGCTGTTTCCTGATAGCTTCCATTGATAAAAGGCAAATAAGTTTTCCCCAATTGTTGACGGACAATTTTTAAGGAAACTTCCGCTTCTTTTCGCAGCGACTCTTTGGCATAATCGCTATCGGCGCTATTAGGAAAATGTCGAGAAGTGTGATAAGTTTCTGCTGCATTTTCCGGGGACGGGGCTGATATTAATTCCTCGATAGGCCGGTCTTCCAAACTTTGCCGCAAAAACGAACTATTGGCGGTATTTTCTAATAGCCGGCGAATCAAATAAGCCATCCCCGGTAACAAATCACCATAAGGACAATACACCCTTACGCGATAACCGCGATCAACTAAAGCTTTTGCCAATTTATCACCCATACCATAAAGCACCTGCATTTCAAACCGGCGCCGGGGGATTTTCAAAGTTTCGGCAATGGCGATAGCTTTGGCTTGAGAACGCACGTTATGGCCGGCAATTCCTGCGTAGAGATATTGATGATTTTCTAGCAAAAGTTGCGTTAATTTCTCGAAATTTTCATCCGTTGCAGCCTTTTCATTAAACACCGGCTGCGGCCAATCTTTTTGAGCAGATTTAATCGTTTCCTGATCCCAATATGCCCCTTTTACCAAGCGAACTGTAACCGGAGTTCCGCGTTTTTTCGCCCACTCAATTAACCCCAACAAATCCTTTTCGCTATCTCGCAAATAAGCTTGCACAGTGACGCCAATATCGCTACGGTTGCGGAATTCCTCTTCCATAAGGATGTTTTTTAAGATAGCAAAAGTGATGTCTTTATAGACATATTGTTCCATATCAAAATGCACCGCTGCGCCAACTTCTTTAGCGTGGCGTAACAAAGTGCGGACTCGTTCGCTGACTCGTTTTTCGCTGCCGGTTGCATCCAGGGGGTCAAATTGCGAGTAAAATGCTGTTAGTTTAACAGAAACTTGTACGCGCTTAATTTGTTCGCCATCCGCCTCATCAATTTGAGAAACATTTCCCCATTTTTTAGAGGCTTCTGTTAGTTGCGTCATTAATTCTAAATAGCGGTCGAGGTAAGATTTTGCTTCCTCTTCTGTGATAACTGCTTCACCTAATAAGTCAATGGTGAACGCCATTTTTTCTTTGCGGAGACGTTCAACAGTTTTGATGACTTCTTTAATATTTTCACCGGCAATATATTTATGCGCCAATGTTTCTACAGCAGTTGAAACTGTTGTTGCTGCAACTTGTCCGGGGATCGAATCGCCGCCACTAAAACCAATTAAACTTTTTAAAGCTGAGGGAAGTTCGACTTGTTCAGTAGTTAAATATTCTTGCAAGTGATTTGCAATTTCTGCTTTACTGCGGAGGGCCGGTAGGCAATCAATAAAGCGGAACAATTGAACTCGCAAACCGGGGTTACTCATCGTCCACCCCAGCAGTTTATCATCCCAGCGCATTTGGTCTTGCAGTTGGGTGAAAAAAGAGCGTTTTTCTTTACTGGCGGCTAAAAGTTGTTTAGCGATCTCTTGGGTTTTGCTTTCGTAGGTATTATTAGACAATTGGGCGACCACAACTTTACACTCCTAATCTGGGAAGGTGAGATCCACTCAAGCACAATGCCGGTGGTCTTCTATTTCTTATTGTCACGATTTTTTGACAAACTGGGGGCTTAAGCGTTGATAATTTTTTGCGGCTTAAGGTGTCTTCCCCAACTTAAAACATTATCAGATCGCGGTAAACTTTTGGGAAAGGTTTAGGCCGGTGGTTTTGTGACTCTTATTAATTTTCCTTGGAGGTTTTCTTCCCCAGCAATTGCTTCATTAATTCGAGTGGCCAATCTTTCCCAATTTTTATCATCTGTGCAAACAATAATGCCGCCGTGATCGGGTTGTTGCCGGTGTAAAAGTACAAAATCCCGTTTATTGAGCGTTAAAACTGCCCTATTGCTATTAGTAGCAAATTGCAAAACTTCCGCATCAGTAATTCCCTGGTTGGCATTTCCTGCTTCTTGAACTGTTAAAACATCGTGACCAAAAGCGCGGAGAAATCGCACAACGGGAAAGGGAAATTGTTCATCAGCATAGAAAAAAGCCACTTTTTAAGCTTCCTCATTTTCTCTGATTGCCGTTTCTATTTCTTCAGAAAATGCCTCGGCATAAGCCCAAGCATTAACTAAATCAGCAGCCGAAATTGTTGGATAGCTTTCGAGTAAATCATTATCACTATACCCTATACGCCGAGCATTTACTAATCCCCAAACAGGAATCCGAGTGCCAGCAATACAGGCATCTCCCCCGCACACATTAGGAGTTTTTTCGATACCTTGCCAGGGGTTATTTAAGCTTTTGCTTAATATTTGGATGGCTTGCTCTTTTTCTGCCGGGGATAAGGCCAGAAGTTTGTGTTTTAATTCTTTGAGGGACATAATTTTTAGGTGTTTTTAAATATTGGACGATAGTTAGATTATAGCTGCTTTTTTAGGGGCCGATATTTGCCGCCGCCATTTGTCGCCGCCATTTGTCGCCGGTTAAAACCGGCGTCTACATGAAAAAAACCCCTTCGGGGTTAAAATTTGGGGTTAAAATAAATCATCTCATTTAGTCCGTTAGGACTTCTTTCGTGTAGACACCGGTTTTAACCGGTGGCGAATGCAGGTTTTAACCTGCACCCAACACCAAAAAACACCGGCCCCCAAAACCCCTATTAACTACAAACCTTCAACCTTGCAGCCGGCACAAAGCCATTAATAGGTGCAGAAATTGCCACCCAACCATCACTTGTACTCGTATTCCCAAGCGACACCCTTTGATTATTTACTAAACGCCCCATCAAAGCACTATTATCATTCGGAGCTTGCCGCACCAAAACCGCATCCGAAGCCGACACAGCCCGGCAATTAGTATCAACCGGCTTCGGAGTATTTCCAGAAATAGGTTGCTCACAAGTCGTCAAATATTGGCTAAAGACCACCCCATTAATAGGAGAAGTAATTTTCACCCAACCATTAGCAACCGTGCCATCAATTGTAACCACAGTTCCCTCTGGAATATTATCAAGAATTGTGCCGTTAGGAGTAGCGCGAATATTCAAATTACTGCCAACCTTTACCCGCCGGCAAGTTGCTTGCGCCACTAAATTTTGCGTTTCAGATTTTTGGGAAACGGTGCCAGAGTATGCCGGTGAACTCATTCCCAAAAACACCAACAAGCCGGCAGTAACAGATTGTTGCCAAAGATTAAGTTTCATAAACCTTAACTCACACCAAAAACAACTTCATTCTTATTTTAGAGGCCGGTGGGCAATAGCCGCAAACTAACCCCCTGCTTTCTTGCTACAATCAAAAACAAATCTATCCGGGGGGGGATGCGCTACCATGAACGAACAACGCCGGCAAACTTACCACCAACTCATCTATGCACTGCGGAGGTGTGAAAGTTCGGAAAAAATCAATGCAGCTTTAAACAACCACCCATAATTAAGAGTTTTTAAAAGCGCCAAATTTCCGCCAAAATAGGTAGATAAGAATTTCCAGGCTGGTTAAAGCCTTAATAAACTCAAACCTACCTACTTTGCAAAAAAAACCTACAACATATTTAATAGCACCCCCATTTTAGGAAACATTTATTAAGCAACCCGCCCGAAAACTCAAGAAGGCATAAACAAAAACAAACCCAAGAAAAGATTACCCAAAATAAACCCAGCCGGAAAAGCCCACCGGCCCTTTCTATGACTACTCTCTGCCACTTCCTTATCTCCTTTTTGACTAAAATAATGAGCCCAAACTATCTCAATAATAGTCAGAAAAATGAAAACATAACTAATCGTAATAAAACCATCAATAAACGTCAGATAACTCACTTTCGGTAAAGATCCAGCAATCGATAGACTAAAAGCAATAGCCGTCAGGAGATTAGTAAGCCCAATCGCCGTAAGAGCCTCAAAATATTCTATATCAATCCAAAAACAAGCCCCCGAAATCACAACAATTAAAAACATCGGAATAAAAACCTTACCCACATAAAACTGATAATTCCTGACAATATCCAACTCCCCAACAAACCGGCTTACAGGGTTCTCCTCAGTAACCAACTTATTATTTACCACTTTCTGAGTGAAATTCTCTATCTTCCACTCAGACAAACTAACAAAATTATCTTTACTTAGGCCGCTATTCTTCGGTTTAGCAATAAAAACCACCTCAGTTTCATCATACCTAAAAGATTCAATCGCTATTTTTAGCTTTTGACGATCAAAAGGAAACCTCTTAAAATCAAAATCCGAAGACAACTTAATATTAAAGCCCTCGCTAAAACTAACCATTCCATCAGGATCAGCCACAATCAGAGCATTGTCCACATTGTTTTCCCCCGCTTTATTAACAAACTCTAGGAAAGGATGCCACACTTTTTCCAAATCATGAAAGCGGTACTTCTGCCGCTCATTTTTTGCATCAAACGCCAAGTGAGCATCCTTCCACGCAGCCTTCAAATAACCCACAACCTCGTAATTTTCTTTAGCCTCATCAATCGCAGCAAAATTTGTAATATGCACCCCCACAGACACCTCCACCGGCTTACCTCCGTTCGGTGGAAGGGTCGTTAAATCCTCATCTTTTTCTCCCCCCTTATTTACCCTCTCCTCACTCCTCGATGCCTTCTCATTTTGCCTATTTTTACCCCCAACATTTTCCACCTTTGGAACCTGAGAAATAACCTCAGTTTTTCCACCTTCCTGCGCTTTACCCTCAAAAGCAAAACTCACCACAAAACACACACAAACAGCCAGCCACCAACACACAAAAAATTTAATAACCCGTTTACTTTTGAGCATCCTCATTCCACCAGCCAAAAATCAGCAAATCATTATAGCATCCTGCAACCTACCATTAAAAAAAAATAAAGGGTGAGCCAAACTCACCCCCCTTAATACTTAGCGCAATTTGCGTCTTTGCTGTTCAAAACCTACAACTGCTTCACCTCAGAAACCAACTTAGCAACAGCATCCTTAGCACTACCAAACAACATCATCGTCTTATCCTTATAAAACAACTCATTCTCAATTCCAGCAAACCCCGCACTCATCCCCCGCTTAATCACAATCGTATGTTTAGCCTTATCAACCTCCAAAATAGGCATCCCATAAATCGGACTCGCGCTATCATGTCGCGCCGCCGGATTAACCACATCATTAGCACCAATTACCAGCGCCACATCAGTCTCATCAAACTGAGGATTAATATCATCCATATCGTACAACTGCGGATAAGGCACATTCGCCTCAGCCAACAAAACATTCATGTGTCCCGGCATCCGTCCCGCCACCGGGTGAATCGCATACTTAACCTCAACACCCAGCCGGTCTAGCTGATCCGCCAACTCCCGAACCGTATGCTGCGCCTGCGCCACAGCCATACCATAACCAGGCACAATCACAACCGAGCGAGCATAACCCAACATCATCGCCGCCTCTTCCGGGTCAACCGTGCGAACAGTCTTATCACCCAAATCCGCACCGGCACCAGAAGCAACAGCACCACCGCCACCACCAAACGCACCAAAAAGCACACTCGTCAGCGAACGATTCATTGCCTTACACATAATTTGCGTCAAAATAATACCCGACGCACCAACCAAAGCCCCCGCAATAATCAACATATTATTCATCACGATAAAACCGGCAACCGCCGCCGCCAAACCCGAATAAGAATTCAACAGCGAAACAACAACCGGCATATCCCCGCCACCAATCGGCAGCACAAACAAAACACCCAAAACCAGAGAAATAGCCGTCAAAATTAACAGCACCGAATTATTAGCAGGAGTCACACAAAGATAAATACTTCCCCCCAACAACCCCGCAAACAAAAGAGCATTAACCGGCTGTTGCAAAGGAAAAGTAATCGGAGCACCAGGAAGCAAACCTTGCAACTTAGCAAAAGCTACTAAACTCCCCGTCAGCGTCACCGCCCCAATCAAAACACCCAAAATAATCGTAATATTAGAATCCACAGGAATCGTATCAGAAACCCTACTCAGCCTCCAATACTCACCCACCGCGACTAAAGCCGAAGCAGCACCCCCCAAACCATTCAACAAACCAACCATTTGAGGCATATCAGTCATAGCCACAGTTTTAGCCATGATCGTCCCCAAAATCGAGCCAATAATAATCGCCACCAAAATCATCTCGTAATTCAAAACCGAGCGATCCAAAACCGTAGCGATAATCGCAATAAACATCCCCACAGCGGCCAAAAAATTACCTTGACGAGCCGAAGCCGGAGAGCCTAATTGCTTCAAGCCAACAATAAACAAACTTGCTGCAATCAAGTACGAAATTTGAATTCCCGAAAGTAAAAACTCTTGCATATTTCCCGTGTTTTTTGATGTTTTTGTGTTTTCTCGTAGGTTATTTTTTAACCGCAGATAAACGCAGATGGACGCAGATAAGTTAATGGTTGGGTAATTAGTTTTTCAACCTTATACTTTTGCCTCTTTTTTCTTGAACATTTGCAACATACGATCAGTCACCAAAAAACCACCGACAACATTAATCGTCGCCAAAACAATCGCAATCAAACCCAAAACCACCGTAACATTCCATTCCCGATCCCCAGCAATCAAAAGCGCCCCTAAAACCGCAATTCCAGAAATAGCATTAGACCCAGACATCAAAGGAGTATGAAGCGTCGGAGGAACCTTATTAATCACCTCAAAACCCACAAAAGAAGCCAAAACAAAAACAACCAAACCAGCAATCAAACCTTCAGCCATAAAAAACTCCTCCAAATAAAAGAACCTTCAAACCAATAAAAAAACCATCCTATTCATCTGCGTTCATCTGCGTTTATCTGCGGTTAAAAACTTACTGACTTACCACAGAAAGCAAACTTACCAAAGCATTCTTCACCCGCTCATTCCGCACCTCACCCCCATGAGACACACAAGTATCCCGAATAATATCATCCTCAAAATTCAAATTCACAGACCCATCCTTAGTCAGCAAATACTGAACCAAAGTCAAAACATTTTTCGCATACATCTGAGAAGCATGAACCGGCATCGAAGAAGGCAAATTAACCGGCCCAATAATCGTCACCCCATCCCGTACCACATCCTTGCCAGCCTGCGTATAAACACAATTCCCACCACTCTCAGCAGCCAAATCAACAACCACCGAACCCGGCGCCATTCTCGCCACCATATCTTCCGTTACCAAAACCGGCGCCTTTCTGCCAGGAACCTGAGCCGTAGTAATCACCACATCCGCCGTCGCCACATGATCAGAAATCACCGCATGAGTCCGTTGTTTCGACTCCTCAGAAATCTCCTTAGCATAACCATTTGCCCCCACAGTATCCTCCTGCAAAGACACCTCAACAAACTTCGCACCCAAACTTTGCACCTCCTCCTTAACAGCCGGTCGAATATCAAAAGCCTCAACCACAGCACCCAACCGGCGAGCCGTAGCAATAGCCTGTAAACCAGCAACGCCAGCCCCAATCACAAACACCTTAGCCGGTCGAATCGTCCCCGCCGCCGTCGTCAACATCGGGAAAAACTTCGGTAAAGCAGCAGCAGCAATCAAAACAGCCTTATAACCAGCAACCCCAGCCTGAGAAGAAAGAGCATCCATACTTTGAGCCCGCGACGTGCGAGGAATCAACTCCATACTCATCGCCGTAACCTTGCGATCAGCCAAACGCCGCACCATCAAAGGATCACCCAAAGGATTCAAAAACCCAATCAAAATCGATTCTTCCTTAAGCAAATCCACTTCCCAATCCTTCGGCGGAGCCACCTTCACCAAAATATCCGCCTCTCTCCACAAACTAGCCTTATCAGAACACAACTTTGCCCCCGCCTTTTCATAAGCCTCATCAGGGAAAAACGAACCCTCCCCAGCACCGCACTCCACCCAAACTTCCGCGCCGCCTTTAACCAGCCGGCTTACAGTATCCGGTATCAAAGCAACCCGATGCTCTCCCACTTCAACTTCTTTTGCAATCGCAATTTTCATAATTTCTCCTATTTTTTACAGTTTCTACAAAAATCTTCACCACAACTTTTTGTCAGCAAACTCTTATATTTGCCTTACTAAGTTTTTAGATGAGTTTGCCATTTTTAAAAAAAGAGCCGGCGCACCAGCACTCAAAACCTGTTACCTCGCCCCATTTTTATTACCACAGCATTGCTTGATAGCTTGTGTAGGGATAGCCCAGAAACCTCACTCAAAAAACACACTTTGTGCATCCTATTTTGATCCCCAATCAATCACCAAAAATTTTAACTTTTCTTAATGGAATGCCTAGGGCTTAACTTGGTGTTCTTTCCTTTTATTAACACATAAACTTGCTTACTTCAACCTTCGTTAATAAAACATTGCATTTTCCCCTACCTACTAGGTAAAAACCACCATTTATTTCCCAAAACCCCAACTCATCAATTCTCAGAAAGTTAAAATTACTTAAAACAGTTTTAAATAAATTGACAAAAGCCCCCAAACAAAACCGCCAGATTGTTTGCACAGAACAGAACACCCATTAAAAACCCGCAGCCATCAAACTCAAGCAGAAAAGCGTAAACTTTAGTAAACTATTACAAACAGTTGAAAACTTCCTGCCTCTGGCGGAATCGAACTCATGTTATTTAAAAAAGCCACAGCACGAAAATACCTAAGTGCCATCGCCATCACAGCCACCCTAATCACCGGCCTCCCCACCCTAACCACAGCCCAAGGATTACCCGGACTAACACTATTTGGTGGCCCCCAGCGAGACAACCAACTAAACTATCGCCTAGACTACGGAGACGCCGGCACCTGGGATCGCTACAGACTAAGAATCCCCGCCAAAAAAGTCCAAACAGCCATCGCCCAATTTGCCATCGACTACCCAGAACACTACGAAGGCAAATTTGACAAAGACGAAATCGAAGTCAAAGTAGATGGTAAGTCAGTCCCCCTCTCAGAAGTCATCTGGGACCAAGAAAACCGCCTCATAGAAATCTACCCCGAAGCTCCAATCCCCGCCGGCAACAAAATCGAACTCGTCTTCTCCAACGTCCTCAACCCCAGCCGACGCGGAATGTACTACTTTAACTGCCGCATCATCTCCCCCGGAGACGTTCCCCTACTGCGCTACCTTGGCACATGGGTACTCACCATCAGCTAAGACTCCCAACTAAACAACCATTTAACCAAAATGGGTGATAAGATAAGGGATTGTGACTTTTTTGTTGAACCTACACAGCCAGAGCAAGGAAAAAAAATATGACACAGCGCACCCTCGGCGGCACAAGCCGCAAAAGAAAAAGAGTATCCGGCTTTCGAGTACGGATGAGAACCAAAAACGGCCAGCGAGTAATCCAAGCTCGCCGCGCCAAAGGACGTTACCGGCTAAGCGTCTAGGCAGCCTTAACAGCGACAGCCCTAGAAAAGCGCGTGTTGCCAAAACAAAACCGGCTCCGGCACCGGCAAGACTTTAATGCAGTGTACAAAAGTGGAAAACGCCGCAACAGCAGGCATTTCGGCTTAAGAGCCCTACGGCCTCAAGCCAAAAACACCACCCAAACAGACAATGCAGCACTGCCGGTTAGCCCAGCCCCAACCAGAGCCGGCATCAGCATCAGCCAAAAAGTCAGTAAACGAGCAGTAATCCGCAACCGAATCAAAAGGCAAATACGAGCAGCCCTCCGGCAACTCTTCCCCCTTCTCTCCCCCGGTTGGGATATCGTAATCGTCGTCTATCCCCCAGCAATTGAGTGCAATTACAGACAAATTCTGCAAGAATTAGAGCAGTTGTTGGCACAAGCAGAGGTAATCAATGGGCATAAAAGAGGAAGTTTACTATGAGGGTGGCCCTCACATAGGCGATCTAATCTTCAACATCCTGCTAGGATTCACAGTCATCTGTTTACCACTCACCGTCGCCGCCATCGTTCGCGCAATATGGTTGCGCTACCGCATCACCAACCGGCGAATCTCCGTTACAGGCGGCTGGATGGGACGCGAACGCTCAGACATCATCTATAACGAAATCGCCAAAGTCGTCACCGTACCTCGCGGCTTAGGCATCTGGGGAGACATGGTGATTACCCTCACCGACGGTAGCCGGCTCGAACTGCGAGCAGTCCCCAAATTCCGAGATGTATATAATTACATCAACGACAAAATGCCGGCGAAAGCCAGAAAAGAAAGCGGAGCCATTGGTAGTGGCCGGTAAACCGCTCTCAAACCAGCCCAAAAATTTTGGATTGTAGATTTTAAATTTCAACTCTCCAGTCCAAAACAACAGAAGCCGCCCAAAAAATTTAACTGATAAAAAAGTTAAAAAATGGCCCACCGGCTCACTGTACAGGCTAAAAACAAAAAAAATAAATTACCAACACTTCAGAGCGCACAGGTTGACATAAAGAATGGACTTTGGTGTAGGGTTTCTTTCAAACAACGTAATGCTGCCGATCCTCGACTTTTTCTACGGGATCGTGCCAAGCTACGGACTAGCCATCGTGGCTCTGACGTTAGTGATACGATTGGCTTTATTCCCCCTCAACGCCGGCTCAATTCGCAATATGCGGCGAATGAAAGTAGCCCAGCCGGTAATGCAAAAGCGGGTAAAAGAAATACAAGAAAAATACAAAGACAATCCTGCAAAACAGCAGGAAGAAATGCAAAAAGTGTACAAAGAATTTGGCAACCCCCTCGGAGGATGCCTACCCTTACTATTGCAAATGCCAGTGCTATTTGCACTATTTGCAACACTAAGAGGCTCGCCATTTTCTGACGTAAACTACACCGTAAACTTGCAAATATTTCCGCAAGAACAAATCGAGAACATACAACCAGCGGCATTTACAACCCCACCGCAAAACATATTTGTTGCAGATGGAGTTCATGCCCCTGTAACCGCCTTATTACCTGCTGGCAACAAACTCAGCGTAGGTGAAAGCGCAAAAATTGAATTTCAAACCGTAGAAGGCAAAGACCTAAATGCCTTACTCGCAGAACATCCAGAAATCAAAATTAACCCCCACTGGAAAGTCACCAAAGGTGAAGAGCGAGTCAAAATCACCGAAGACGGCACAATAGAAGCCATCAACCCAGGTGATGTTACTATCCAAGGAACCATCCCCGGATTAGCAGCAGATAAAGGCTTCCTCTTTATCGAAGCCCTCGGAAGAGTCGGCGCAGTTGATCCTGACGGAAAAATACACTGGGATATCGTGGGCATGGTTCTAGTATTTGGTATCAGCTTATACGTCAACCAACTACTATCCGGTCAAGGAGGCTCATCTTCCTCAGCCGCAGCTAACCCCCAACAAGATACGATCAACAAAATTACTCCCGTTCTATTCTCAGGGATGTTTTTATTCTTCCCCTTACCGGCCGGCGTACTCATGTACATGGTCATCGCTAACATCTTCCAAACCGTACAAGCATTCATCTTGTCACGGGAACCCCTACCAGAAAATCTACAAAAAATCGTAGATGCAGAAGCAAAAACTGAACAGGGCAAAGGACGTGAATCACTCCCCTTTGAACCAGGGCGAACCAAGAAAAAAGCCTAACGGGAGTGCTATGAGCGACGAGAAAAAAATACAGCGTGGTCAGCAGTGGTTGGAAAAATTATTAAGTTTAATGTCCAACCCTGCCAGCGTCAGCGCACACAAAAGCGACAACTACCACGAAGAAACAGACAACTACTGGCTAAACATTGATCAAACCAACCTATCTGCCGATCAAATTGACCTCTTAATAGGCAGAGATGGAGAAGTAATCGATGCCATCCAGTTTTTGGCAAACAGCACCCTCAATATCAACCTCGAACCAGAAGAGCACGCCTCCTATACCATAGAGCTAGACGGTTACCGCCTACGGAGGGAAGCCGAACTCCGCTCCATAGCAGAAGAGGCCATCATGGAAGTGCGGCGTACCGGCAGAGAATACGAAATGAAAGACCTCTCCTCCGCCGAACGCCGCCAAGTCCACAGCTTGCTCAAAGAATACACAGACCTAGAAACCTACAGTCGGGGACAAGAGCCTGATCGCCGTCTCGTCGTGCGCCTACGCTAAAATGTATGGCTTTTCTATAGCCAATCGTGCAGGCGCACGTTCTTGCTACTCATCTTGTAGCGAACTTACCGCTAAAAGGCTTACCTCCCCATATATTAACCAAGGGAGCGAACTAGCTCATGGAATCAATTTACATTCCCCACCTGACAACAGCACCCGCACGGACGCGGGTGATTGATTTTGAAGAATTTATCCAAGATTTAGAAACCCTCATGCCCGTCAAGGGCAAACTGACAATTACCCATTGCGGCAATTATCTCCAACTTACAGGCAATTGTGAAGCAATCATCACCTTAACCTGCCACCGCTGCCTGCAACAATACAACCACCGCGTCAAAATCCAACCCAAAGAAATCATCTGGCTAGATTCTGCCGTCGAAGAACCAGACACCGGCCCCAGCGAACGCGAAATCGCCCCAGAAGATTTAGTCGAAACCCTTTCTCCCCAAGGGCACTTGGACCCCAGAGAATGGATTTACCAGCAGTTGTGTTTAGCCATCCCCTACCAGCAACTTTGTCAAAACAACTGCCAAGGCATTCAACTTACCAGCAGTCAAGTCACCCCCTCCGAACCAACAAAAGTAGACAGCCGGTGGTCAGCCCTAGAAACCCTGAAAAACCAACTCCCAACCTAACTCAATCGATTTGATATTGTTGTCATTTGTCATTTGTCCCTGCTAATTTGCCATTGGTCAAAGGACTAAGGACAAATGGCTAAGGACAAATGACTAAGGACAAAGGACTATATATGGCTTTCCGCGAAGAATTTGAACTCCTACTCCGCGCCCGCTACCCCATCCTCTACATCCCCACCCGCGAAGAAGAGCGCCTTGAAACCACCATCAAAGACATCGGCAACCGCACCAACCGCGCCATCTATATATGGGACTTCGTAGACGGCTATTCTGGCAACCCCAACGATGCCAACGCAGGCCGGCGTAACCCCCTCCAAGCCCTAGAATTCATCGAAAAACTCCCCGCCGCAGCCCCCGCAATCTTCATATTGCGAGACTTCCACCGCTTCCTAGAAGACATCTCCATCTCCCGCAAACTCCGCAACCTCTCCCGCCTCCTCAAATCTCAACCCAAAAACCTCGTTATCCTTTCCCCCCAACTCAACATTCCCGAAGACCTCACCGACGTCCTCACCATCATCGAATTTCCCCTCCCCACCCCAACCGACATTAAAACCGAAGTCGAACGCCTCCTCACCGCCACCAGCGCCACTTTAGAACCCCGACTTTTGGACGAGATCGTGTCCTCTTGTCAAGGACTTTCCCTGGAAAGAATTCGCAGAGTTTTAGCCAAAGCCATCGCCACACACGGCAAAATCGAAGCCGACGACATCGAACTGATCCTCGAAGAAAAACGCCAAACCATCCGCCAAACCCAAATCCTCGAATTTTACCCAGCCACCGAAAAAATCACCGATATCGGCGGACTCGACAACCTCAAAGACTGGCTATTGCGACGCGGTAGTGCCTTCTCTGAAAAAGCCCGACAATATGGCATACCCCACCCCAGAGGCTTACTGCTGGTTGGCATCCAAGGCACCGGCAAATCTCTCACAGCCAAAGCTATCGCCCACCATTGGCATCTGCCCCTCCTCCGTCTGGATGTGGGCCGGTTATTTGGCGGATTAGTGGGTGAATCAGAATCTCGGACTCGCGCCTTTATCCAAACAGCCGAAGCCCTCGCTCCTTGTGTTCTCTGGGTAGACGAAATTGATAAAGCTTTTGCCGGTTTTGACACTAAAGGCGACGGCGGCACCACCAGCCGCGTTTTCGGCACCTTCATCACCTGGCTTGCCGAAAAAACTTCCCCCGTTTTCGTCGTCGCTACGGCAAATAACATCCAATCGCTACCGGCAGAAATTTTACGAAAAGGCCGGTTTGATGAAATATTCTTTGTAGGATTACCCAACAGTGAAGAACGACGGGCTATTTTTGGCGTTCATCTATCCCGACTCCGCCCCCACAACCTCAAAAACTACGACCTCGACCGGCTTGCCTACGAAACCCCGGATTTTTCGGGGGCAGAAATTGAACAAGCTTTAATTGAAGCTATGCACATTGGTTTTAGCCAAAACCGCGATTTTAATAATGATGACATTTTAGAAGCGGCCAGCCAAATCATTCCCCTCGCGCGCACAGCCAGTGAGCAAATTCAATTTTTGCAAAACTGGGCCGCCGCCGGTAAAGCTCGTCTGGCTTCCCGCCATAACAGCCTTCTCGGACGTCTCCAAACGCCGCTCACCGGCCCCGACTAAAACGGCCAATTCCCCAAACAACGACAGAAATTTCTGTAAAATTGTCAGATGTCATTGGTGAAATGTCATTGCTAATTCAACAAAAGACAAATGACAAAGGACTATTGACATTTGACAATTCACCAAAAACCCACCGGCCACCACAACTCAATCAAACACTATTGCTGCCGTGAAAACCGTATCTGGACTTTTACAATTTCTCCTTGGCATTGCCCTTGCTTTTGCCCTCATCGGTGCCGGTGGAGTCGCCGCCGCCCTCTACTTGGCCGCAAAACACTCTGCTCAACCCGAAAGGCCGGTTTTTGAAGAAGAAAAAATCGCCACTACTACCACCAACAGCACTAGCAAAACGGGTAAACCCTCTGCCAAACCAGCATCCTCAGCAGCAACCCCCAAACCCACCCCCACCGCTAAACCTCAAGAGCCCGGACTTTATACAGCCCGCGTTACTTGGCCGGAAGGATTAAGTTTAAGAGAACGTCCGGGGTTTGAGTCTAAAAGTATTGGTGGGGTTGAATATAATGGCCGGTTAATTGTCCTCGAAGAAACTCCTGATAAAGAATGGCAGCGAGTTCGCATAGAAAATACGGAACGCGAAGGCTGGATAAAAAGTGGGAATATTGAGCGCTTGGCTTCTGCATCAGAGTCGGGTACATCAAATACGAATCCTTAAAATATTGAAGTTAAAATTTATGAAAATGTAGCCATCACTTCGGGTGAGGAATCGGGTTTCTTTATCTAAGAAGGCCGGTTTTTTAATAAAGATCGCGCTTTACCAAAGTTAAATTAAATACCGGTTGTCGCTATTGATTTTGGTGTCCCTATTCACCTTGTTTAATCTTTTTGCTTAAAATAGCCTTTACTTCGCCTACTGGGTCGCATTGTCATAGTAAAAATGAATAAGATTGCGAGTAGAAAAAGAGGTTGGGTTTACTTGGGTTAATCTAAGCTACCAGGAAAGGCAATCGTACTGAACGAACCTGTCGGGGTGACAAGTCGCTTATAACGCTGATAGAATAAGCCTCATAGCTCTTATTCCTTGTTGATAATTAGGTA
>NZ_JAMXEX010000003.1:300000-379903 GCF_025370775.1 Ancylothrix sp. D3o
CCAATAGGTAAATACCTAATTTTATATGGTGCACCTGTTGGTCGTTGAATTTCCACAGTAGGCGCATCAACGCTAGTAGCGTTCGGTCGCACAATAATAGTGGTTTCATCAGGAAGATTTGTGGTATAAGTCCCAGGATTATCTATTTTTGGTATAACTTCTGATTTGAATTTAAAAACAAAAAAAGTGAAAAAATCCATGTAAGCAGCAGCCTGTTGAAACACAGCATTTTTCCAATAGTTTCTATTCCCAACCGGGCCATTAGCACTATTTAAATATTCTATGATAGCCCTGTCTACTTCTGGATTTAATGGATAAGGATTTCCACCTCCAGAACCACCCTCTCCACCAAAACCGGCCTCCAACAAATCACCCTCACCGGCATCATATCCCTCAGAAAAATACACATTCTGAGAGCTATAACTATAACCATTCGTATCCCCCCCGCCACTTTCATAAACAGAGTAATACTGCTCATTATCCCAAAAATAAGAACTCCAAGAATTACTCCAATACCGATAGCCATTATCCAACTGATACCAATATTTTGACAAAGACCAATTATTACCACGATTCCAATAATCGGAATTCTGAGAACCCGATTCCCCATCAGAACCATTTAACTGCCACGACCAACTTTTTCCCCCATTCCAGATAGATTCACTCCAGAAATAACCAAAACTAGAACCAGTAGAATTTGACCAATAACTGCTATTATTCCACCCATCCTCAGATTTTGACCAACTTGAACCAAAGCTGATACTTTCTGAAGATGAACCATCTCTGTAAGTTATTCCTGACTGACTATTATTGGACGAGTAGCTATCGCTGCTATTGTACGAAGTCGAAGAGTTCTCATTATAATTGCTAAAACTTTTAGAACTTCCATTCCCATAGCTACTACTTTGACTAAAAGAATTATACCAATCACTTGTAACTTTATTAAAAGATTGCGAATCATTAAACCACAAGCTTTCTGAGTTACTGTAGCCCTCATATCCATACCACCGATATTTTTGTTCCCAAGAATAGTTACTACTAGACGAGCTAGAACTATTGCTAACACTGCTGTAACCAGGATAAAAATAATGTGAATTTGAGGAATAAGAACTCTCACTATTTTGGCTACCTTGATACATCACCCAAGTGCTATCCCAGTAAGAGTTATTATTCCATTCATTAAAACTCTGACTGCTGCTATTAATTTCATAACCATTTCCACTGCTGTGCCAGTTATCACTACTTGAAGAAGATTCAGAATTTTCGCTGCTTTCGTCATACCAATTACCGGTATCTTCTGCTGGATATGGTGATACTACTTGAACTGTGCTGCCATTAGAACTAAAACCCCCTGAATTCCCTACTGAAATCGCTATGGGGATACTATTATCGCTGTTGCTAGAATCACCTGAGTTGTCAGTTGGCCACCCACCTTCTTCTAGCCAAGATACCGGCACCGCTTGAACTTCTGCCAACGGACTCTCACTAATCAGGGAATTATTTATAGGACTTACGTTTGTGGGTTCAGAAACCGGGTTTTTTATCGGTATTAAAGTCTCTATAGGATTGGATAAAAATCCTGTTTCTAATTTGGTATTTTCTGGAAGAATTTGTAATGCCTTTTCCACAGATGAAGAAACATTTAATAACCCAAAACCCGTAAGCGCATCCCAACCGGCTGTATTCAAATCAGTAGCCGTCTCTAATAGAATTACCTTAACTTGTTGGTAACTTAACTCAGGATTTGCAGCCCAAACTAAGGACGCTGCACCCGTTACTGTAGCGGCGGCGGTTGAGGTTCCAACAACTTTACCCACTCCCTCTCCTACTGTGGAAAATAGGGGCTTTTCTTGCGTACCACCTTCAGCTAAAATGCTTAAACCTTCCCCATAATTAGAATAATCAGCGCGATTCCAATTATCTACCGCCCCAACGGTAATAATATTGTCAAACTCTTTAGATGCACCGGCTAAAGCAGACACTTCTTTTCCTTTATTTCCAGCGGCTACTACAATTAAAACGTTATTTTGACGTGCATATTCAATAGCATCTTTTTCTTTAGCTGTTAATTCAAAGCGGGGACTCATGCTATAGGAATCGTTAACCTCTGTTAATTCAAAGCTGAGGTTAATAATTGCATTTGGTTGTGATGAAGCAACAGCAGTATCTACAAATTCTCTTAAAGATTCTTCCCATTTACCAGAACCCACCGCACGTCCTACCCAAATGGGTGCATCGTCATTGATTCCCTCAATACCAATGCCGTTATTTTTAGTAGCCGCTATTATTCCTAAAACAGCAGTACCATGCTCGTCGCCTTTTCCTGCTTGCAAGAGAGGATTTTTATCACCATCAATGCGGTCAGATCCTAAAATTATTTTTGAATAGTTAAGATCAGGGTTATGGGCAGAAAATCCGGTGTCTATTATTCCGATTAACGGTTGTGATTCTCTAGGAAAACTAAACTGCACCGGCCCTAAACTTTGTGGTGTCCTCAGTTCAAAAACTGTCGGTTCTATTGCCGATGCCGGTTCTAATATTTCTGTTTCAAAAATAATAGAAGCCGATTGAACGACATTTTCAGAAACAATAATAGCCGGTTCTATTATTGCGGTTTCAGAAACAATAGGAGACGTTTCTATTATCGGATTTTCAGAAACAATAGGAGCCGGTTCTATTGCGGTTTCAGAAACAATAGGAGCCGGTTCTATTGCGGTTTCAAAAACAATAAGAGCCGGTTCTATGGGCGAATTTTCTGCAATAATTGGTGTAAATTCACTTACCGGCTCAACGGATTTAATAATGGCTGGTTCTTCGAGTTGGCCGGTGATACAATTAGATAACTGATTTTTATGAGATTTAGGACAATCCACCGCACCGGCTACTGGTTGAGGTCTGCTATTATTCGGCAAACCTGTAACAATGTCATAAGCGGCTGATTTTTGTTTCTTCAAAGCAGGCGGTTGGGTTTTGCTCTGATTAGCTTCACTTTTTATTTTTCCACAATCAGCCTTTGTAATGTCAGCAGTAATTAAATTTTCTATGACGATTAATTCAGGCACCAGTTTATCATTATAAATCTCTGGCGATTCTCTTGTCATGGTGCCAGAAAGCGGCGGAATTAAGTTAAAAAGGCTGTTTGATTCACTATCTAGGTTGTTATTACTTATGAGTGAAGTGCTGTTTAAGTCATCTAACTCAAATGCCATTTTTAAACTCCCACAAAATAGATGCACGCCGTTATGATCAAGATACACCGGGATTTTTCAGGTGTTTCTTGTTTACCAGTTATGTTTATAGCAGCCAAGAATAACGCTTTTTTTCTGGAGCGTAAATCCGAAAAATTACTGAATTATAGGAGTCTTTAAAATCTGGCCGGTGGCGGAAGTAGTAACGATTTTTAAGCTTGCCAGCTTTTGATAATTTTTCTTTTTGCATAGAAAAATTAACCTAGGATTTTTTCACCAACCCGTCAAGCGTAAACTGACTGAAGTTAACCTAGAGAGGACAAAATAACTTTGACCTTAGAAACAGGGTTTTTGATCTGTTATTGGTCAAATGTCATTAGTCAAATGTCATTATTCAAAGGACAATTGACCAATGAGATCCCCCCTACCCCCCTTTAAAAGGGGGAAGAGCAATGACAAAGGACAAATGACTATTGACTATAGCAATTACTTACACAGCGCATCAAAATAAAAACCCCTTCCCCCCGCCACCGTTGTATAATCACTATCATCACCGGCCAGTTGATTCCAGTCCTTTTGTTTTGGAATAGAATTTTGATCTGCCGATGCTAACTGTCGTTGCTGACAATCTGCAAAAAATTGTCTCTGACTGCTTGTTTTTAACTGCCCATTGATAAACTGTTGCTGTACAAAAGTAGCATTCTTAACTTGTTGACCCGAAGGTAAACGCATACTTTTAACATCGCTAATTCTCTTCACTTTTACCGCACAACCAGTCCCGCACCCATGAGAAAATTCGCTTTGGCTGCGAGCATCCACACCAATAGCCATCCCCAGCACCCCCATCACCACCACTGCACTCATCAAATAAATTCTCTTCATTTTCATTCCTTATCCCCAACTTCAAAAAATTAAATGCTAACCATTTTATTTCGCTTATGATAACATTTCCTCGCTTTAGTTTATGATAGTGAACAGCACTCTTTAAGCTCCCGATAAAATGCAAATTTGGCAAATAGATTTCTCCAAACGCCCCTACAAAGATAAAACCGGACAAACTCTCTGGGAATTATGCCTCTGTGACTCCTCAGATAGCGGCTTTAGGTACAGTTCGCTTTGTCCGCAATCACAGGTTAATGCAGAGTGGCTCACCAAAACTATCAAAACCGCTCAACAGGGAACTTTGCCAGAGCGTTTTGACGTCTTTCGTCCCCAGTGTTTAGGCTTAATAGAAACCAGTGCTAAAATCTTAGGGGTGCCGGTGCAACAAAACCCCCATTGTCAGCAGCTAAAAACTTGGTTAGCCGAGCAAAATTATCAAAATTCAGAATATTACACCGGCGAAATTTTTGACCCCCTTGCCATCGAACGCAACCCCCCAATCCCCCCACCCATTCAAGGGCAACAATGGCGTTTTGCAGCCCTAAATGCCGCTGATTTAATAGACGCATTTACAGACTTGCCCATTCCAATTTTAAATATGCCAAAATCACTTTATCCAGTCAACTTAGGCATAGCCTCCACCACACCCATCCCCGGCATTATTATAGATGCAGGCCGGCAATCAATGCGTTTAGCAAAATGGCTCCAAGAAACCCAACCCACTGCCTTAAATTATATCCCCGGCTCTCCCGACGGATTAATTTTAGAAGCCGGTTTAGCAGACAGGTGGGTACTAGCAACCTTTGAAGATACCGAAGTCTCAAAAGCAGGTCAAATTTATCAACAACGCAAACAACAATCACACCAATTACACTTTATTTTAATCCGCCCCGATGACTCAGGCATGACCTATACTGGTTTTTGGCTATTGCAATAAATAGCCTTTTTAAGATAACTCCACCAAAAACCCGGTTTCTTTACAAAACAGGGTTTGTAAAAAACAAAAAAGCGAGCAAAAAACCCGGATGAACAAAAAGAAAAACCGTAATTATTAGCCGCCAACTCCTACCATTTCTGAAAAATTGTAAATTTTAGCCAAATTTTCACCGCTGATATTTATGAAAAAAATCAACCATTACTTACTGCTGACTTTTGCCTGTTTAGGAATAATACCGGCCCCGGTTGTCGCCCAAACTTCCATCCTTACATCGTTTCAAGCCGAGATTAATTCCAATTTATCAGAAACCGATTTTATTGATCAAACCAAACTCGAAAACCCGCAAATTGCCGCCAACCCATCCTCCGTTCCTTTTCCAAGTTTTGATAGTGAATTCCTCGACGATCAACTTGAAAAATATCTCAAATTCACCGCAATTTCCGGCCCCCCCGATATCCTCATTGTCGGTAGTTCGCGGGGAGTACAAGGCATCGATCCAGCCGTATTACAGCAAGCAATAGCAGCCAGAGGAAACAGCAATTTAAAAATATTTAACTTTGGCATCAATGGCGCAACAGCCCAAGTTGTAGAAGTATTATTGCGGCAAATTTTAACCCCCGAACAATTACCCCGAATGATTATTTGGGCTGATGGCGTCAGAGCATTTAATAGCGGACGCATTGATCGAACCTATAATGCCATCATTGCTTCAGAAGGATATCAAAGTTTAACCACCGGCAACCGTCCAACCCCAACCAAACCCGCGAATACGCCCCCAACTTCACGCCCCAGCAAACCCTCACGCCCCAGCACACCCTCACGCCCCAGCACACCCTCACGTCCGAACAGCCCCCCGCCCAGCCGTCCCACAACCATCCCCCCCGGAGGATTAAATAGCGATCCGATTAATTTTCTACCCCAGATCCCCGTATCTTGGGCTGAGTCCACCGGCCAAATCACTCAACTCTCTTCCGACGCCGCCAAAACATCCCAAAAAATCGCCCAAACCCAAGCCAACCCAACCAACAACCCCGCCCTCAATGGCTTTAACGCCATTTCCACCCGTTTTAACCCCAACACCTATTACCAACGCTTTCCCCGTGTTGCCGGCCAGTATGACGGAGACTATGCCAATTTCAGCTTACAAGGAGAACAAACAATTGCTTTGCAATCTATAGTCGCCTTTACCAAATCCCGCCGCATTCCTTTACTCGTTGTCAATCTGCCGTTAACGCGAGATTATTTAGATCCGGTACGGCTTAGACATGAAAGACAATTTGTGCAATTTATGTGGAGAACGGCTGGGAGTGCAGGCTTTATGTTTCGGGATTTATCGAGCCGGTGGCTCACAGAATATAATTATTTTGCTGACCCCAGCCACCTCAACCGTTTTGGAGCACAAGCCGTTTCCCAGCAACTAGCACAAGATAGAACAATACCCTGGCCGGCCACAAGACGCTAATTTTTGATACTTCCAGGTTGACACTTGCCGAAAGTGTTAATCAGCAACTTTAATTAAACCTTGCTGGAGGCCATCAAAAACTTTATTGATACTTTTGTGATCAGCTTCCGTTAAAAGGTCTTTAGAGAGCAGCGAAGTCATTAACAAACGCTGGTCAAATCGCGTAATTTGGCGCAGGCTAAAGATGCGCTCGACTACTTGCTCTAGTGAGATAGTAGATAGATACTCTGATAGTTGCATGGGGATCAAATTAAGGGGAAATTGTCAAAAAGAGCAATCTTTCTAATTTAAAGGATTTCCGGCACAAAAGTCTCCCTCAGCAAACCCGAAAATCGTGATAATTTAGTTAAATTTTAGTGATTGTTATCATTGACAAAACAACAAATTTTTCAAGCCACGCAACTTTCCCGGTAAAATAGCTTGGCACAACAAAAAGGCAAAAAATTCTCATGGCTCATGCAAAAATTGGCATCATCGGCGGTAGCGGACTTTACAAAATGGAAGCCCTCAAAGATGTCGAAGAAGTAACAATAGACACACCTTTTGGCCCGCCCTCCGATGCCATCATTTTAGGAACCCTCGACAACACACGGGTAGCATTTTTGGCCCGACACGGACGCAACCACACCCTATTGCCCACAGAATTACCCTTTCGGGCCAATATTTACGCCATGAAAAGTCTGGGAGTAGAGTATTTAATTTCAGCCTCAGCCGTTGGCTCACTCAGAGAAGAAGTCAAGCCGCTGGATATGGTAGTTCCCGATCAATTTATTGACCGCACTAAAAACCGCATTTCTACATTTTTTGGTGAGGGAATTGTAGCGCATATTACCTTTGGTGAGCCGATTTGCACCAAACTAGCCGCAGTTTTGGCAGATGCAGTCGAAAGTTTACAATTGCCCGATGTCAGCTTACATCGAGGCGGTACATATGTTTGTATGGAAGGGCCGGCCTTTTCCACCAAAGCCGAATCACATCTTTATCGCAGTTGGGACGCCACCATTATCGGCATGACGAATTTACCGGAAGCAAAATTAGCCCGCGAAGCCGAAATCGCATACGCAACTTTAGCCCTCGCCACAGACTATGATTGCTGGCATCCAGATCACGACAGCGTAACCGTTGAAATGGTCGTTGCCAACTTACACCGCAACGCCACCAACGCCCAAAAAGTCATTCAAGAAACCGTGCGCCGGTTAACAGAAAACCCCCCCGAAAGTAGCGCTCATTCTGCCTTGAAGTATGCTATTTTAACGCCTTTAGATAAAGTGCCGGCAGCCACAAAACAAAAACTTGAATTGTTGCTGAAAAAATATCTGTAACGGGTCAATATTCATTTGTCCTTTGACTGTTGACCAATGTAGGGGCGGCGCCGATTGGCGAACCCGCCCTAAACCCATGACAACTGACAAATTTATCCAGCCGTCACCATCTCCTCAAAGCCGATATTTTGGCGAATTGCATTAAAAAAAGCATCGTTTTTTGCCATTTGTTTTTTATTTGGGTTGAGATGAATTGAACGTCTTAAATTTTCCAAAGCCGAATCAGTTTTTCCTTGCAAAGCATAACAGCGAGCCTTTTCATACCACGCATCCGCAAATTCAGAATTAAACTGCAAAGACTTATTTAAAGCGCCCAGAGCCTCTTCAAAACGCCCCAATTGTGATAGCGCCACCCCTTTAGTACACCACGCCTGATAATCCTCATAATTCCCTTGAATTGCTCGGTCACAATGAGCAATAACTTCTTGGGGGTTAGCCTCACCCCCATTAGAATATTGCGGCGTAACATCAAGCAGCCGGTCATCTAACTCATCTTCTTCTAAATGTACTTGCGGCGTAGGTTCATAACGCTGATAAACATCATTAGTCGAGTGATTGTGTCTTTGTTCAACATAAGGTTCATAAATCACCTCCGTCACTCGCTCTTCCACCGGCGCCTCTTCCGGTTGATAATTATTATTAAAACCGTCTTGAGGCGGTTCACTCCCCGGCTGAGAAACTTGGTTATTTAAAGGCTCTTGACTTTGTTGCTCTGGCCGTTCGTACCCCTCATTTAAACGATCTGTAGGAGGCTGCTGCGAACGCTCAAAAACATCCTTTAAAAGCTCCTCCGCTTTTGCTTGAGAGTTCACAGAATTTTCTATTGTATGGCGAGTTTCCGAAATCAAATTTTGCGTCGCCATTGCCATAGAAATCAGTTCCTTTAACTGCCCCACATTTTCCCCATTATTTGATGGAGCCGTCGAATTAGTTGGGGTTTTTGGTTCCAATTCGGCATGAATTGATCTCACCAATTCTGCTTTTACCTCTTGACCCAATTCTTGTTTAACTTCTGTTTTAATTTGAGAAGCTAAATGGCGTCGCAACAGCCACAAAGCAATAATTCCCGCAATTGGAAACAAAATTAAAAGACCCAACAAAAGATTTAACAAAGAAGTCGTAAAGCCAAAACTCCGATTCACCTCTGCTTGAACTTGATTACGCAGTTCCGAACTATTTTTAACACTATTATCAACCGCTTTTTGGATACGTTCTTGTTCGCGGCGTTGTTGTAATTCCTCGCGTTCTTTTTGAGACAAAACAGTTTCTTTTGGGGCTACAGAAGGTTTAGCAGCAGGAGCAGTTGGGGCTGCCGGTTGCCCAACTGCCGACATTGCACCGGCACCCAAAAGCAGAGTAGAAAGAACAAAAACAACTGAATGTTTGATTTTCATAAAAAAAGGCCCTATACATCAACTAACTGCTTGAACAATTCCCGTTCTCGAATCGCATCAAAATCCGGGTCAGTTTTCGCTAACTGCTTATATTCTGCGGGATTAAGTGCAAGCGCTTTTTGCAAAGTTTCAAGAGATTGATCCACATAACCGCCGGCTGCATAACAACAAGCCTTGTTATACCAAATTCCAGCATCGTCCGGCTTGAGTTTCACAGCCACATTATAGGAGGCGATAGCATCCTCATAGCGATACCATTTTGCATAGGCACTGCCCCGATTAGTCCACGCTTGATAGTAGTCTGGTTTAAGCTGCACCGCATGGTCATAGCAAACAATCGCCTCTGGATACCGGCCCAATTGCGTTAGCAAATTGCCCCGCTGATGCCAAATCTCGGAATCATTTGGTTTAAATTGAGTCGCTTTTTCATAAGCGTTGTTTGCCTCATCATATTGCTTTAACTGTTGCAAAATTTTGCCTTGGTTGTACCAAGCATCGCCATATTCCGATTTAACCTCAATGGCTTTATTAAATGACTCTAGCGCTTCAGTGGGCCGGTTCATTTCCACCAAAGTCTGTCCTCGGTGATACCACGCTTCGGCATAGTCCGGTTTCACCTTCAGCGCTTGGTTATAAGATGCAATGGCTTCTTCATAGCGGCGCAGGCGAGTTAAGGCACTTCCCCGGTTATTCCAAGCTTCGAGATAATCGGGTTTTATTTGCAAGGCGCGGTCATAGGAGGCCAGAGCTTCTTGATGCCGGTTTAAATTAAACAGCGCACTGCCCCGGTTACTCCAAGCTTGATGATAGTCTGGCATAAGTTGCAGCGCTTGCGAATAGGCGGCAATCGCTTCTTCATAACGCCGCTCAAAAAATAGCCCATTGCCTTGTTTGACAAAATCAACAGCACTTAAGGTTTGGCTTTCCTTTGTTTCCTGTGTTTCCTGTGTCTCCTGTGTTTCGTGTGTCTCCTGTGTCTCAGGCGGCGGGTTATTGATGGCAGTTGCCGATACGCCGGCCGGTTCGACAGCGTTTTGAGTGTTCGTTAGCACATCGGGGGGAGTTTCGCTTTCTGGTGGCGGAACACTCACCGGCGCATTGGCGACAGCCTCAAATGTGGCTAAAGTTTGTTGGGCAAAAGCGTTTTGGTGTTCGAGTTGTTGCAAAATCGGCTCAACCGATGAAATAATTGCCTTTAATTGGGCAAGGGCATCGTTTTTGAGACTTTCGACCTCGCTGCGCTGCGAGATCGTCTGCTGTTGAAATTCTTTGAGCAGATACCATATTCCGAAAGCAGCCAGGGTTGGCAACAATGCCAAAACGACGAGTAAGGCGTTTAGCAAACCGATAGCCCTGCTAAAGGCGCGGTCTACTTCTTGTTGTACCCTTTGATCAACTAATTGTTGTATCCGCTGCTCATCGTTAGGGAGTGCTTGCGCCGGTGCTGGTGTGGGTTGTGCCGGCAACTCGGCAAAAATTGTTTGTTTTGGAAACGATGATATGGCCGGTTTGGTGTTTGCTAGACTCATTGCCAAAAATAAGGCACTGAGAGCTACCGCACCCCGAAATTGCGATTGAGAATTTAAACGCTTTGTCTTTTCCACAAATTTATTCACCAATTTACTCCTCGTCTTCGCCGGCCCCTCAACGCTGACCCTGAAATTACAAATTACTCTAGCCTAGCCGCGTTTGTCATTGCGTCCTTTGAGCATTTGCCAAAACCAACCTCTTCCCCCAACCCTCTTTTTTCGTCGTTGCGCTGCTCTCGCCAACAGCTTCGTAGTGAGAATACACCGGCTGCGTGATCTTCACCGGCCCGACGCTCTGTGACATAAATCGCCGCCATTGATGATCGATGATACACCGGCCAGATGTTTTTAATCACCGAAGATATCCCCTAATAATTTCATAATTAAAGCATCGAGATTAATTTTCTCTAAACTCGACGGTTCAATATACAGAACCCTCAAAATTCTCTTGATTTTCTCGTTGAACGATTGACCCAAAACTAGCCGACTGTGTTTACTTTTCTTAACATCTTTAAAAGCAGCTAATCACATCTGAAGAATCGGTTAATGGCCTAGCATCCTTCTTTCCTTTAGCCTGTGGGGTTTCAACCCTCTGTCCTTAACAGCCATTCACATTATATTGTTAATTTATATTTCGCCCTCTCGCCGCTTTCACAACCGCAAAAGATACCTTTTATTGCCAGCGATTTACAGCTAAAAACTCTTAGTCCGTTAACCTGCTGTAAAAAACTTGTTCAAAGGTGAATTGCCGTGCCGCTTTAAGCCCTAGGGCATAGAAAAAATCGAAGCCTTCCCCAACGCACAGCTTATCCAAGGAAACAAAACGATGGAGACTTTTAGCCAAAGTTTAGCAATCTCCGCCTCACAAGCGGCAAAAACTGTGAGAGTCGAGTCTTTTTCTCAGCCAAGTCCTGCTAAACCATCGGCGGCTTTTCCTTTACAACCAAATGCCGATGAGGCGTTCCTTCAAACTTTAGTAGCCAACGCTTCTGTTATTCTTTACGCCCTAGATCCCCAAGGTCTGTTTATCCTTTGTGAGGGACAGTCGGTGGCTCACTGGGGCTTACAACCCTCAGAGGTATTGGGCCGTTTTGTTTGGGAGATTTACCCCGACCAGCCCGGAATGTTTGAGCGGTTGTGCGAATGCTTGGCGGGAAATAATGTGAGTTGGACAACAGAAATTAATGGTTGGATATGCGAACATAATGCAACACCCTTACGAAACGAAACGGGAAATATTATCGGCATCATAGCTGTAGTGACAGAAGCAACCCAGGGCCGGTTTGTATCAGAAGTATCTTCACAAATGACTATCGACCAGTTGACAGGTTTACCCAACCGCGACGGGTTTATCGAAAAATTACAGCAAACTCTTTACCATTCTCGCCTTTGGGCCGGCCCTTGCAAAGGGGCTGTGCTGATATTAGATTTGGATCGTTTTAGAGCGATTAATGAAAGTTTAGGGCATCACGGTGGAGATTTATTAATCAAAACAGTGGCAGAGCGTCTTAAAAGTTGCTTTCCTAATGATTTGTTAGCCCGTTTAGATGCCGATGAATTTGGTCTTTTTTTCCCAGAAATAGCAGAAATTGAGGTTGTATTGGAGTTGGCAAATTATATTCATCAGCAGTTACGTTTGCCGATTTATTTAAAAGGTTATGATTTGTCTATTTCTGGCTCGATAGGTATTGCGTTAATAACGCATTGTGAAGATGCCGGTGAGATGGCTGCGAATTTATTGCAGGATGCCGGTTTAGCCTTGTGTCGTGCTCAACAACGAGGCTGGGATGTGGCGGTGTTTGAACCGGCTATGCGCCTTCAAGCTCTTTTAAGATGGCAGTTAGAAGCAGAATTGCGTCGCTCTCTCGGTGCTAGAACTTCTGTGCCGGTGGGGGAGTCTGGAAAAATAAATTCTTTTACTCTTTATTATCAGCCGATTGTTTGTTTAGCAACAAATAAGATTTCTGGCTTTGAAGCTTTGGTGCGTTGGCTTCACCCTCAGCGGGGTTTGGTTTCGCCGAATGAGTTTATCCCCATTGCTGAAGAAACTGGCTTGATTGTGCCTTTGGGTTGGTGGGTTTTGGAGGAAGCTTGCCGGCAATTGTCCGAATGGCAAAAGCGATATCCTAAACTGGATAATTTAACGATGAGTGTTAATGTTTCTTGTCAGCAATTGGAGCAAGCAAATTTCAGTGAGGGTATAGATGAAATTTTACAGAGAACTGGCTGTGAGCCTTCGCTTTTGAAGTTGGAAATTACGGAAAGTTGTTTGCATGAAGATTGCTTTGAGTTGACGCAAAAGCTGGCTCATTTAAAAACCCTGGGAGTGCAGTTAGCGATAGATGATTTTGGGACGGGTTATTCTTCTTTGAGCCGGCTTTATAGTTTTCCTATCCAAACTCTAAAAATAGACCGTTCTTTTGTGTCTGGTATGGATATTTCTCCTGCTAATACGGAGATTGTGCGTACAATTATTGCTCTGGGGCAAAATTTGGGTATGCAGGTAACGGCGGAAGGTATCGAAACTGCTCAACAGTTGCGTCGGCTTGGCGAGTTGGGATGTGGGTTTGGGCAAGGGTATTTGTTCTCGAAGCCTTTAGAACCTCAGAAAGCTACTGAATTGCTGGCCGGTGGTTTTTCTGGGGAGAGTTGCTAGGGCCGGTAATTTGTTTTTAATAATTTTTACTTCTTCTCCTTATTTCTCAAAAAACCGTAAAGATTTAATGAAACTTTATGAGGTTTATGTAAAGAATAATTTTGCCAAAATGATTGCTACTTAATGGCCGGTGTTTTCCCCTATAGGCAAGGGTTACACCGGCCAAGCCTGCATCGCTAAAATAGGTAATATCTGGGAAGCAGTAGGGTAAACTTTCTAGCAACTCATCAATAATTTTAGGTTTTTTAAAAAAAGTAAATTTGTTGCTTTCTCATTGATAATTAAAAGCTATTTATTTGACGAAATAATCAAAAATTTTCAATATTTAAAAATGTAAAAAAATCTACCTAAAGGTAGTTTTAAGTTAAAATAAATTCAACCGATAAAAATTCGGATTTAATCAGAAAGCCGGCCTTGAGAGCAGGCGAAAACAATGAAAAATAAATTGACGACGACAGTTTTAACAGCTATGGCAATGACAGTGGGAGCAACAGTTGCTTTCCAACAACCCAGCCAAGCGCAAGCGACCAGATTTATCTGCTCTATGAGTTACACCACCGGCCTCCCTACCACCTACGCCATCAGGCCAAACGGCGAGAGGGTTGCTGTGGTGCGTTGGTATTCTGAATACTTTAGTGATGCTGGATATACGCCAGAACGCCGCTGTCAGGAAGTAACAGGCCGGTTTCAAAATCTCCACAACCAAGGTCAACTCACCCACATCACCACCGGCTATGTGAACGGCCAAGCAGTTGTCTGTGCTAGTCAAGGTAGTGGCTGCAACAGCAGCAACTTACTCTTTACCCTCAAACCCGGTCAAGACGCCGCCTACTCCGTGCAACAACTCTTTGACCTACGAGCCACCGCTGGCGCTTCTGGCCCCTTGTACGAAAGTTCCGCTGATGATGGCTCTATCACCATCGATCTAAACAACTATATAAACAATGCAGCCGTTGAGCAAGAAGGCGGAGGAGCAGCCCCCAGTGCAGCCCCCAGTGCAGCCCCCGGTGCAGCCCCCAGTGCACCGGCCCAACCCAGCCAAGGCGGCGGCGGCATCTTCTAAGCAGCTTACTTGTAGAAACCCGCTTTCTCTAAGAAATCGGGTTTCTGACAGCACCTTTTTTCCAAGACAGGACAAAAAACGTGAAATTACAGACAATCTTTCTTGCCTGTGTTGGCAGTCTTTTTTTGGGATTGCCAGCACATTTGTATGCCCAAAAATCTGTTGCCCAACAAGACTTTAAAGGCATTTTATCTCAAATTCAACCCAGTCAAATTTCCATCGAACAACTACGCCGGCTTACCGAACAAATTACCGTCAGAATACCGGCTCCCAAAAGTTGGGGTTCAGGAATTTTGATAAATAAACAAGGCAATATTTATACAGTATTGACGAATCATCACGTCATCAAAAGCAACACTTCCTATCAAATTCAAACCGCCGACGGTCAAACCCACAACGCTGAACTAGTCCAAACCCTGCGTTTTGGTGATAATGATTTAGCCGTGCTAACTTTTCGCAGTAATAATGCTTATACAGTGGCATCTTTTGGCAATTCCTCAACCTTAGAAATAGGTGAAGAAGTTGTTGCAGGAGGGTTTCCCTTCGATCAAGAATTAACCGGCTCAAGAGGATTTCTATTCACCACCGGCCAAATTTCTTTATTTAGCAATAAAACCTTTGCCGGAGGGTATCAACTGGGATACACAAACCCCATTGAAAAAGGCATGAGTGGCGGGCCGGTTCTTAACAGCAAAGGGCAACTAATTGGTGTAAATGGAATTCATGCTTATCCGCTTTGGGGAAACCCCTACGTTTTTAGTGATGGTACCTCAGCATCACCGCTAATGCAAGAGCAAATGAGCCGGTATAGTTGGGCAATTCCCATTCAAACTTATATCGAATTAGCGATGGGAAATACTCGTCCACAAAGCAGGCCGGTTTTAAACATAAATCAGCCCCAAATAGAAATTAATAATCCTGAAAATACGCCCAGTTTTAACAACAGCCCCCAGCCAATTAGCCAACCAGAAAATCAAACACCTTCACCCGTACCCCCAGAGATTTATCCAATTCAAGAAACCTTGCCATCAGTAAATTCTCAGCCGGTACCCCTGTGGTAAAAATCGGTAGAGACATAGTAAAAAACGTTTCTACTGACATCAATCGTCTAAAAACCTTGAGCAAAAAAATGAAAAATCATCAAGTCATACGGGCGGCTATTTTTGCAACAGCAATGCTATTTTCAGCACCACAAATTGCCACAGCCTTAACCGCAGATCAAGTTCAAGCAATAGCAGAAAAAGTTACAGTATTAATCCCTGAAACAAACCCAGATACAGGACAGCCAGCAGGTAACGGTTCTGGGTCAATCATCGCCAAACAAGGAAACACCTACACCATTCTTACTGCTAATCACGTTGTCTGTAGAGATCAAAACCCTGTTTGCCAAAGACCTTATCAGTTAAAAGTTAAAACCCATGACGGTGAAGAATATACAGTAAACAACAGCACAATCAAAAAATTGCCTAATTTAGATTTAGCAATTTTTCAATTTACAAGCGACAAAAATTATCAACTTGCAACTTTAGCAAACTATGACCCAAAATTAAGAAGTGAAAGACAAGTCCGCCTTGCCGATGGACGAACGGTGAGAGAATATGGACAATTTGTATTTGCTTCTGGATGGCCAGGAATTAACAACATCGATATCACAGAGTTAAAGTATCATTTTAGTGTAGGCCGGATGGTGCCGCCCGATAAAATTGTGGGGTTTAAAATTCGTCCTGTTGAGGAAGGATACGAAGCTGTTTATACCAGTATTACCTTTCCGGGGATGAGTGGCGGGCCGGTGTTTGATACGGATGGAAGAATAATTGCTGTTCACGGACAAAATGAGGGAGAAAAAGTCTATGATGAATCTTCCCAAAAAAAGCGCAGAGTTCAAATAGGCTATAGTTTATCAATTCCAATTCGAGAATTTTTAAACAAAACCTCCCAAACTGGAATACAGCTACCTTTAAACGTGCAAACAACTCTTCCAGCAGAATTAAATGAAAATGAATTAGACTCAATAGGAACCCTCTACATTTTAGCTTGGGCAGAAGAGCAAAATACCGAAACAGAGACAGCAATTTATTGGGCAAACCAGGGTAATAAATTTTGGCGATCTTTGCAGCCTATCCAAGCATTAGAAGCTTATGAAAAAGCCATAAAAATAGATGCAAACTTCTATCCTGTTTGGTATGGTAGAGGCTTAGTGAAGACATTTTTAGGAAATTATGATGAGGCATTAACTAACTACAGTAGAGCCTTAGAAATAATCAATGAAAAAGTTTCACAACAGCCACAAAATAACGATTTAAAACAGGTGCAAGGCTGGGTACAAAGATTGCAAACACATATTCAACCTCTAGCGACAAACACCCCCCAAACCCAACCGCAAACGCCCTATGCCGGCGGTGATAAACAACCCGCCCCGCCCCCCCAACCGGCCCCAAGCATTCAACAACCGCCGCAACCTTCACCCCCCGCCGAAAACCAACTTCTATGGTAGGGTAGGTTCGACGCACCCTACCATACCCCTATTCGCAAAAACGTCAAATTTTTATTGGTGTAAAAAGAGGAGCAAAACATGAACTTTTTTCCGCAACTTGTCAAAACAAAAACCGGCCTCCTAACAAACCTAATTATGGCCGGTGCAACCCTTTCCACAGCAATTTCTTACAGCAACATCGCCCTTGCCACAACCAACAACAACCCCATCAAAAAACAAACCCCATTGCTCGCACAAAACATAACCTCAAACCCTGACACAACAAACCAAATCAAACAACCCGACCTATACAAAGCCCCCAGCAACATAGCCACACTTAATCAAAGCCAAAAAAGCGCCGGCCTCCTCCTTCCCCAACCCATAGCCCAACAACCCACTCCACCGCCAGTATCCCCAGAACTGCAACAACTCCGACAACAATACCTATTAACCGAACCGGCCACCTTAGAAGTCGCAACCCTAGGCGCCGCAGCAGCCCCCGGTTCCAGTTCCGGTACCCCCACCGCCTTCGGCGCAAGCTGGGGAAGAACCTTTGCCGGCATCGGATTCCAAGGCAGAACCCGCTACACCGACGATGCAGACGGCAGCATATCCGTCGGAATGGGATTCGGAGACGCCCAAAAATCCGTCGGAGTAGAAGTCACCCTCGCCGTCCTCAGCTTACTTGGAGATGATGCCTTTGAACGCGGCGGTTTCAGCTTCAAAGTCCACCGGCAACTCCCCGAAAACTTCGCCGTTGCACTCGGCATAGAAAACGCCATAGTTTGGGGAGAAACCGACGCCGGTAGCAGCGTTTACGGAGTTGTTAGCAAAATATTCCCCCTCAAAGAAAAAGCCTCCGAACCCTTCAGCCAAATCACCGCCTCACTCGGCTTAGGCGGGGGAAGATTTCGCTCAGAAAATGACATCAACAACGACGAAGGCTCCGTCAACATCTTTGGCAGCATAGGAGTCCGAGTTGCAGAACCCGTCTCAATCATAGCCGACTGGACAGGACAAGACCTCACCCTCGGCGCATCCATCGCACCCTTTAAAGACATCCCCCTCGTCATCACCCCCGCCATCGCCGACATCACCGGCAACGCAGGCGACGGCGCAAGATTCATCCTTGGCATAGGCTATAACTACAGCTTCCCCACCGGCAACAGATAACAAGTCATTTGTCATTGCAACGTTTACCACTAACCAGTGGTTTTTTTATCAACCTCAAACCTTCCAAAACCATGCAAAAACAATACAACCTAGTCCTAAAAATTGCCCTAACCCTAACAACCCTCATCCTAACCACCATCAAACCAGCCATCGCCCAAACCGGCAACCAATCAGACAGCACCGGCCCCATCCCCACCACCTCCGACATTGCCGGTGGCCCCCCGACAACCCAAACCCAAGGCGGAACAGAAACCGTATTTCAAGGCGGTGTCAGCGTCCAAACCGCCGTAAACCAAGCCGCCGCAACCGTTATCAGCGAACTAAGCGCCAACACCCTAACCGGCACCGGCACCCCCATCCCAGCAGCCACCCAGCAAACCGTCTTAAGCCTCCTCACCGACACAAATAGCACCCAAGCAGCAGCCAACATCACCACCGCTTTAACCTCCTGCCCCAAATCACCCTCCGTCCCCGCTGGGCAACAATTAACCCCCTGCCCCGGATCACCCCCCGTCGCCGTTGCCCAAGAATTAACCTCTCGGTTGGCCGGTCTTTTAACTGAAGGAAAAGTCAGCCCCGAACAATTAAAAGCAGCAATTCGTGCTTATAATGCCATGATTCTTGCTAGTAACACCGAATTTTTAAGCAATCCGCCCGCAGAATTAAACGCTATTCGCATTTCACTTTCCCGATTAATTGCAGCTACCGGAAGAAGCTAAGGTTAAGGTGGGCAACAGCCCACCCTCCAAAACTACAAAACCTTGTGGGTATATTCGTGTTGTTTTACATTATCTTCGGTGCGAATAATCCGCTGAGAATTTAAAACCCGCTTGCGATCAATTGAATATTTAAAATCATTGCGACTTGTTCCCAAAGGAATATGCGACTGTGCAGAAGGCCGGCTTTTATAAGTACGAGCCGCAGAAATTGCCCGAAAAGAAAAATCATCACAAAACTGAGCATTTGATGGAAAATCCGCCGGCAACTTCAGAGAATCCCCCTCTAAAACTTCTCCCAAAGTAGTAGCCTTAGCCACTTGATAAGAAGTAGGAATTCCTTTCACAATTGCTTCCAAAGCAGCCGAAGGAATTGGCTCAACAACGTTCACCTCATGCACTTCGCCATCTTCCTTAATAAAACAAGTCGCCAACCCAAGCACCAAGTAATCATCACTGCTGACATCGGGCGCATTCGGAAAACTAATCACAGTTGTCATAACAATCTTTTAAGGAATCCATTAAATACGTTTCCTATCCTACCATTTCACCCCAGTAGGCTAGACTAAATAACCAAACAATACCTGTCAGTTTCGATCACAGCCAAAAAAGCCCTGGTGGGAATCGCCCCTCCCCAGAGAAATATAAAGATTTGATAAACTGCACCCGAAACTAACCTTTAAAAATCTTTTGGCCCCAGAACCGGCATTCCCCTGGATGGGAAAAGGTAATCGCCGGCAGAATTTATACCAGAACCAGCTTTTATAGAAGTTATAACGGTGCAGACTAGGAATAAAGGGCCAGATTTGGCTCAATAGTCCAACAAACCTGTCCTCGACTTTCACGTTCAATGCGACCGGCAGCTAAAGCAGTGCAGAGGTTGGTAAGCGCCTCCAAATCGTCCACTCCATAGCCCTTCATCGCCAGGACTTGGCGGATAAGACCTTCAGATTCAACACTGAGGCAACCGGTGTTCAAAGCAGATTCAACAAGTGTGCGAATCATAATAGCCCGGATCTCCCCTAAATAACCGTCTACATTAAATATCTGGGATTTTTGAAAAATCCGGATCGATCAAGATCCCAGGTAGACGTGATCTTAAATTATCGGTAAATGTGATTTAAGTCACTGACAAGCTCTCCGACTCTTTGCAGTCTGGGATGGGGATTAAATCGGTAATGATAGAAAAGACAGCCAAAAACTGTATTACCTCCTGGGTATCTGTTTACAGGCTTTGTACACGATAGTGCCTCCCCAAAGATTAGAGTATTGTTATGCTGTTGATCGCGGTTGGGGTGCTAGTCTTTTAGCCGTGTAGTGTGTGTTGAGGTCTGAATTGGAATGACGACATTTGATAGTGTTGTTGGGCAACCTTCTGTATTAGATATGGCGAGAGCCGGCAATTTCCGGGCGTTGAGTTATTGGATAAACACCTTTTTGATGCCCCAAGGCATTCATGCGCGTGTCGAAAAGGCTTCCGCCGGCTGTGTACAAATCTTAATCGAGTCGCCACACTCGCCAGAACCAGAGCCAATAGTTCAGTCGATCTGCCATCAAATTTGGCGGCTCAATTCTGATGTGATCCAAGGCGTTCGGATCGTAGCGCGAACCAGTAGCAACTCAGATATCCTCTGGAAACAATCTGTCCGCATTGTTACCCCAGCAAACCAACGTCGCACTCAATCTGTGCGCCGCCACCGCGACGACGCCGCCAAGCAGATCAATTTTAAAACCCTCCGGGCGCTCTTGATTGCCGGAACGGCGATTACATCGTTTGTTCTCAGCGCCAGTCTTACTTATCATTTGATTTTGCCGTCTTCGCGTCTGGCTAAGGCTGTCTCTCCGGTGTCGTCGGTGCCCCAAGTTCGTCCCCTCTCGGTGCGAACGGCCAAGGAAACGGTAGCGGTTATCCCCCACAATCAAGTCCTCAACCCAAACGACCCCATCGTTACTTTGATGTTTGGCAAGGATCTAACTCCCAACACCACCGGCGCCGAACAACCGTCTTTTTCACCCCAAGTTGACATCTACCGCGAGGCTGATTTTTCTACCGTTAGCCTCGATCCGACTTCTGTGAGTGCTGAAAGTGCTTTTGTGACAGCCAACCGCCTCGCTTCCGAAGGAGTCGATCTCGTAACGGTGGCCGGTGGCGTGGAAAGACAAGCTCAAAGCAGCTTAGAACAAGCTGCGGTTCATTATGTTGGGGCCGGTGAAAATGCTTTACAATCGCGGCGACCGTCGATTATTGATGTCAAAGGCCAACGTATAGCTTATCTGGCTTATGAACAAGCCAATGCTGACAACCAAGCGGCACTGAAAGCTCAAATTAAAGAAGATATCCAAGCTATCCGCACTCAAGTTGATTGGGTGGTTATTAATTATCACACTCATGCAGAACTCGGCGAAGTTCCCAGCGAGTGGCAAGTAGAATTATCTCATTTTGCCATTGATCACGGGGCGGATTTGGTGGTGGGCTACCACCCAGAACGCTTACAGGGTGCAGAAATTTATAAGGGCCGGCCCATTGCTTATGCTTTGGGAAACTTTATTTTTGGCGAAACAACCCAAAGTGATTTTGATACGGCTGTGTTGAAGGTTTCGCTCAAAGACAGAAAAATGAAGGTAGAATTTTTGCCGGTGCAGGTGCGTTCTTATCAACCGCAGGTAATTGATGGCTCAGAAGGCGAGGCAATTCTCCAAACAATAGAGGAAATGTCTTTGAGTTTTAACCGGCCTATGACTTCGCCTATGATTATTTATGCTCCCAAAACCCAGCCTAAAGCCTCCGTAGCCGAGGGTTCTCTTCAATCTATGCCAGCAAAAAGCATCATTGAAGAACCTTCTCCTACTTTCACTGGAGAAAGTTTTGTGAAAACGTCGGGAGGATCGAAACGTTTGATTGAGATGCCGGTGTTTCCGGGTGATATCATTCACCGAAATTATCTTGATGAGCAACTTTGGCCGCAAACCGAATTGCCAGAACCGGCAGAATCTTCTGTTGAGGCTGATCCGTTTATTTCAGAGCCTTTTATCGAAGAACCGCTGTCTGCTCCTGCAAATGCGGAACCTCACTCCAAAGCGCCGGCACAGCCTGTTTATTCGTTTAATTTGTCTTATTATTCCAAACCCAAGGATTTACAAACAGTCAATTTGGCTGCTGGTATCCAGACCACCGACCACAAAAATATAGACCTGCCGGTGTTTCTGTAAGATTTTTGAATTATTATCGATCTGCCGGTCGGCCAAAAACCGCCTCCCAAGCTACCACTGACACCCAACCAAGGACAATTGTGTTTGCCATCGCCGTTAATAAGCAGCAGTACGAAACCTACACTCTCACAGACGACTCCGCCGAGTCTTCTCTTGAAGTCGTTCCTGAACGGGGTGGGATAATCACCGGCTGGCAGGTTAAAGGCAAAGAAATTCTCTACCTGGATGCCGAACGCTTTGCCAACCCTGCGCTCAGCGTCCGGGGAGGAATCCCGATTTTATTTCCGATTTGCGGGAATTTGCCCAATAATACCTACAGTTATCAAAACCAGCAGTACACGCTCAAACAACACGGCTTTGCCCGCGATGCAGCTTGGCTTGTCAGTGACCAGGTAACGGATAATAAGGCTAGTCTCACTTTGGTTATGCACAGTAATGAGGAAACTCGTGCTGTTTATCCATTTGATTTTAAGCTGGCTTTTAGTTACACGATAAAGGGAAATGCCTTAGAAATTTTTCAGCGCTATACAAATTTATCTGAGGAAACGATGCCGTTTTGCACCGGCCTCCATCCCTATTTTTTGACACCAGATAAAAGTCAGTTGCGCTTTGAAATTCCAGCGGTGCAGTATATCGACCAAATTAAGCAAACCAAACATCCCTATTACGGTCATTTTGATTTGACCCCAGATGAGTTGGATTTGGCTTTTCCCCAAATTACCGGCCTGGCGGCGAATTTTACCGATAATAGCCGCCGGCTGCGGGTGACGGTTAGCTATAGCAGTGCTTATACGACTTTGGTTTTTTGGACTATCAAAGGCAAAGATTATTGCTGTATTGAACCTTGGAGCGCGCCGCGAAATGCCTTAAATGCCGGTAAACCCTTGATTCGGCTTGCTCCTGGGGCTAGTTGTGAAACCATAGTCCGGTTGAGTGTGACATTTTTTTAAAAAAACCTCTTGCATTTCTCAAAGGATGTGTTATGGTATTAAAGGTGTGAGCGAAGAACACACAGCGGGTCGCTAACTCAACGGTAGAGTACTCGGCTTTTAACCGATTAGTTCCGGGTTCGAATCCCGGGCGTCCCATTTAGAAAAAGAGATCAGTAAGTTTGAGGCTTTAGGGATAAGGCGTAACAAAGAGCCTTTTATCTCGCTTCAGTCGGTTGTCGATGAATTTTGACTATGGACTAATGACTTTTGACAAATGACAAAATAATTTCGCAGAAGTGTCAAAGTATCTTAAGATTGTCGTAAGAATTAGGCTGCTATAAAACCAACTCGCTGACAATACAGAATTAGGAGGAATATCTATGGCGCTAGTACCTATGCGGTTGCTGCTCGATCACGCGGCGGAAAACGGTTACGGCTTGCCGGCTTTCAACGTCAATAACATGGAGCAAATCCAATCGATCATGCGGGCAGCAGAAGAAACCGATAGCCCGGTGATTTTGCAAGCTTCTCGTGGCGCTCGTAACTATGCCGGTGAAAACTTTTTGCGCCATCTGATTCTGGCTGCGGTGGAAACCTACCCGCATATTCCCATTTCGATGCACCAAGATCACGGGAATGAACCGGCCACCTGCTATTCTGCCATGAAGAACGGTTTCACCAGCGTAATGATGGATGGCTCTTTGGAAGCGGATGCTAAAACTCCCGCCAGCTATGAGTACAACGTTGCTGTTACCCGCGAAGTGGTGAAAGTGGCTCACGCTATTGGTGTGAGTGTTGAAGGTGAACTCGGTTGCTTGGGTTCTTTGGAAACCGGCATGGGTGAAGCTGAAGATGGACACGGTTTTGAAGGCAAACTGGATCATTCTCAATTGCTGACTGATCCGGATCAAGCTGTTGATTTCGTTGAGCAAACCGGCGTGGATGCGCTGGCGGTGGCAATTGGTACCTCTCACGGTGCTTATAAGTTTACCCGTAAGCCGACTGGCGAAATTTTGGCAATTAGCCGCATTGAAGAAATTCACCGCCGCTTGCCGAATACTCACTTGGTGATGCACGGTTCTTCTTCGGTGCCGGAAGATTTGCTGGCTTTGATTAACCAGTATGGCGGTACTATCCCTGAAACTTATGGGGTGCCTGTCGAAGAAATCCAAAAAGGCATTAAGTGCGGTGTGCGTAAGGTTAATATTGACACCGACAACCGTTTGGCGATTACTGCTGCGGTGCGGGAAGCTTTGGGTACAAATACCAAAGAATTTGACCCCCGCCACTTCTTGAAGCCTTCGATTAAGTATATGCAGAAGGTTTGTGCAGATCGTTATCAGCAGTTTGGTGCTGCCGGTAATGCCAGCAAGATTAAGCAAGTTTCTCAGGAAGAATTTGCACGCAAGTATGCCAAAGGCGAACTTAACAGCGCTCCTAAGAAGGCTGTGACTGTTTAATCAGTTGTTGCTGAAAAAGCGCTGAATAGGGGAATTGGCAAAATTAAAGTTGAAATTCCTAATTTGAACTTAACCGGGTGTGCTAATAGCTGCCCGGTTTTTGTTGTTGGCAGAGGGTAAGAAGCTAGGGAAGAGTTTTATGGGTGTTGTGGAGGGCTAGGTGGGTTTAAGGTTGGAAAAATACATGAAAGCCTGTTTCTGAGGTTAGAATGGCTGTTAAGGAAAGTGAGTTTGATTGCGTAAAAAAATTTATGAAGGATGGGTGCCGGTGATAAAGAATAGGAAAGTTTTCTTCCTGTTAGGTTAATGATCTTCTTTAAATCTGCCTTAGCTAACCTATGAAAAAGCCAGTAATTATTTGTGTAGACGATGAGATTAGCCTTCTTAAAAGTTTAAAGTTAGAGCTAAAAAATGCTTTTTATCAAGATTATGCCATTGAAATTGCCGAAGGGGGAGAGGAGGCTTTAGAGTTAATTGAAGAGTTGCAGGAGGAGGGGCGAGAAATTCCTTTAATTATTTCTGATTATTTGATGCCAAATATGAAGGGTGATGAACTTTTAAAGCGGGTTCAAGAGATTTCTCCCCATACTCTTAAGGTTATGTTAACAGGGCAGGCAAATTTAGAAGCAATTGGAAATGCAATTAATTATGCTAAACTCTATCGCTATATTGCCAAACCTTGGCAATCTGAAGACCTTATATTGACGGTTAAAGAAGCGCTTAATAGTTACAATCAAGAGCAAAAACTAGGGCAGCAAAATGCTCAGATTGTGGAATTTAATAATATTTTGCAAGGCTTATTAAGTGAACAATCTATATTAATTTCTAAACTGCATGAGGAAGAACAACGTTTAAAAAAATTTTTAGATGCGATGCCGGTGGGGGTTTTGGTGACAGATACGGAAGGTAAACCTTTTTATATTAATTCTCGCGCTCAGGAGTTGCTTGGCAAAGGAAGGGTGGAAATAGCAAATCTTGAGGCATTGCGAGAAGCTTATCAAATTTATCGAGCAAAGACTAACCAACTATATCCTTTAGAAGAGGATGCAATTTTTTGTGCTCTTCAAGGCAGAAGCGTGTATCTTGATGATTGGCAAATTCGTCAAGCCGATAAGAGCATTCCGATTGAAGTTTGGGGAACGCCGATTTATGATGAAGAAGGTAATATTATTTATGCGATTGCGGCTTTTACTGATATTACGGAACGAAAAAAAGCGGAAGCGGAGCGCAGTAAGTGGACAAAACAATTAGCGGATCTTAATTGTAATTTGCAAAAGGCTTTAGAAACGGAATTCCAACTAACGGAAGCTGCGAGCCGGTTTGTGCCAAATCAGTTTTTATCTTTTTTGGGCTATGAAAGCCTTGTGGATGTGAAATTGGGGGATGCGGTAGAGCAGGAAATGTCGATTTTGTTTTGTGATATTCGGGATTTTACTACGATTTCGGAAAAATTGTCGCCTCAAGATAATTTTAAGTTTATTAATTCTTATCTTTCGCGGATGGAGCCGGCTATTATTGAAAATAATGGGTTTATTGATAAATATATTGGCGATGCCATTATGGCGCTGTTTGGGGAAAGCGCCGATGATGCAGTGAAAGCCGGTATTTCGATGCTACAAAAGCTGCGCCAATATAATTTTAATCGCTGTCAGGGTGGTTATCCAGCTATTAAAATTGGCGTTGGTATTAACACCGGCTCTTTAATGTTAGGGACGGTTGGCGGTGTAAACCGAATGGATAGCACGGTGATCAGTGATGCGGTGAATTTAGCGGCGCGGGTTGAAACTTTAACGAAACATTATGGGGTGTCGATGTTGATTACTCAGAGGACTTTTTCGCACTTAAAAACGCCGGAAAATTATGCAATGCGCCAGGTGGATGAAGTTCAAGTGAAAGGCAAATCTGAATCTGTTTTAATTTATGAGGTTTTTGAGGGTGATCCGCCGGAAGAAAAAGAAGCGAAGTTGAAAACTCTGGAAAGGTTTACTGAAGGGTTATGCTTGTATAGTAACCAACAATTTAACAAAGCTGCTGTTTTATTTGCGGAATGTTTGCGCCTGCATCCCCAGGATAGACTGGCGTTGATTTATTTACAACTTTGCCAGAATCAAACTAAAGATAATTCTCTTTTATATCCCTTTTAAGGGCTTTTAAATAAAAGCTAAGAATGATGATAAGCTATTAAACTTTTCTGAAAAGTAGATAAAATTTAATTTCTATAAGCTTAAAAAGAAAGCTTCTTTAACTCTGTGCTATGTGTATCAAATCTGTTTCTCGCTTGGCTGTAAAAATGACTGGGAAGTTGCCTTTGCGGGCAATTTTTATTTTTCCCTTCGTTTTCCAAATTGTTGGGGCTGTAGGAATTGTTGGCTATCTGTCTTTTAAAAACGGGCAGGAAGCGGTTAATAATTTGGCTAACCAGTTAATGAGGGAAGTGAGTGCGCGTGTTGAGCAAAACTTAGAAACTTTGCTGGCAAAGCCTCACGAAATTAATCAAAGTAATTATGATGCGGTTCAGTTAGGAATTTTAAATTTTGAAAATTTGGATGATTGGGAAAAATATTTGTGGAGACAAGTTCAAGTTTATCCTTATATGAACTTTATTGCAGTTGCCAATAAAAACGGAGATTATAGAGCCGGCGAAAAGCTTTCAGATGGCACTTTAAGGGTTAATGCGACGAAGGGAGAAGGAAGTGCTGATCCTTTTATTTTTTCTTCTTTCAATACTAATGAAAAGGGAGAGCGGACAACACTAGAATTCACTCGCAAAAATTCTGATCCTCGCCAGATTCCTTGGTTTATTGATGGAGTTAAGGCGGGTAAAGCAACATGGAGTTCTGTTTATATTTCATTTTTAGAACCGACTTTACTGGTGAGCGCGGTTAGGCCGGTTTATGATAAAGGGAATGAGTTAGAAGGGATGTTGCTTGCAACGTTACGCCTCGATCAGATTGGGAACTTTTTAAATACGCTGAAAATTGGCAAAATCGGCCAAGCTTTTATTATGGAAAGAAGCGGCCTTATGGTAGCAACTTCTACGTCAGAAAAACCCTTTCGCTTTATAAACAACGAGAGAAAATTAATACAAGTTAAAGATAGCAACAATTTGCTAACGAAAGCAACGAATAGCTATTTAACTGAGCGTTTTCAGAACTTAAAATCAATTCAAACTGCTCAGCAAATTAAGTTTGAATTTCAGGGAAACTCTTATTTTCTGAGGGTGTTGCCGATCAAAGACAGTCACGATTTAGATTGGTTGATTGTTGTGGTGGTTCCTGAAAGCGATTTTATGGAGAAAATTAACGATAATAACCGCACAACTGTTTTATTATGTCTGGTAGCTTTTGTGGGCGCTACAATGCTTGGCATTTTGACTTCGGGGTGGGTAATAAATCCAATTTTGAGATTAAATCAAGCGGCGAAAAATATTGCCAAAGGCGAGTGGGAAAAAACGACTGTTAAAATTGACCGTTCTGATGAATTGGGAGAGTTGGTGAAGTCTTTTAATTCGATGGCACGTCAGTTACAAGAATCTTTGGAAACCTTGGAGCAAAAAGTGGAGGAACGCACGGCAGAATTGATGGTTGCTAAAGAAAAAGCCGAAGTTGCTAACTATGCAAAAAGCACGTTTTTGGCGAATATGAGCCACGAGTTTCGCACGCCATTAAATGCGATTATTGGGTTTGCTCAATTAATGAAGCGCAGCCAATCTTTACCGCCAGAGCAATTAGAAAATATTAGTATTATTAACCGTAGTAGTGAGCATTTGTTGACGCTGATTAATAATGTTTTAGATTTGGCAAAAATTGAGGCCGGTCGCACGACAATCACGGAAAAGAATTTTGATTTACACCGGCTGCTGGATGATTTAGAAGATATGTTTAATTTCAAGGCAGAGGAAAAACATTTGCAGTTAATTTTTGAGCGGATGCTTGATGTTCCCCAATATGTGCGAACCGATGAAATTAAGTTGCGACAAGTTTTAATTAATTTGCTGAATAATGCTTTGAAATTTACTACAGAAGGGGGTGTGACAGTGCGGGTGAGTTCTGCTGGGGGAAAAGGTGAATTAGGAATGCCGGCGGAGTTACATTTTGCAATTGAAGATACCGGCCCAGGAATTTCCCAAGAGGAAATAAATCAAATTTTTGAAGCATTTGGGCAAACTCAAGTGGGTAAAGAATCACAAGAAGGGACGGGTTTGGGTTTGCCAATTAGCCGGCAATTTGTCCGGTTAATGGAAGGGGAAATTCGGGTGAATTCAGTGGTAGGAAAAGGCAGTATTTTTGAATTTAATATTATCGCTAAAGTGGGGGATAGAAGCGAAGTAGAAAATCAAAAGCAGGTGCGCCATGTGATGGGGCTGGAAGCAAACCAACCCCGTTATCGAATTTTGATTGTCGATGATAAGCCGGTGAACCGACAATTGTTAGTTAAAATGCTTAATCCTTTGGGTTTTGATGTTAAGGAAGCAAAAAATGGTCAAGAAGCAATTGAAATTTGGGATAGTTGGGAACCGCATTTAATATGGATGGATATGCGAATGCCGGTGATGGATGGCTATGAAGCAACCAAGCATATTAAATCTACAATTAAAGGTCAGGCGACGGCAATTATTGCGCTGACGGCGAGTGCTTTGGAGGAAGAAAAAGCTATTTTTATTTCTGCCGGCTGTGATGATTTTATGCGGAAACCGTTTCGGGAAGCCGATATTTTTGAGACGATGCACAAACATATAGGTGTGCGTTATATTTATTCAGAAACGGCTGCCGGTGGGGTTGGGAAAGTGTCTCAAAAGGATATCGAAGATCCTCTTAAACCCCAGGTTTTGGGGCTGTTACCGGCCTCTTTGTTGACGAGTTTGGAATATGCTGCGAGTGTTGCTGATATGGCCGGTGTTGAAGATTATATTGAGGAAATTCGCAGGGAAAATCCTTCGGTTGCTGAGGCGTTGATGAGTTTTGCTGCAAATTTTGACTATGACAAGATTGTTGAGATTATTCGAGCAGCAAAAAATCTCGAAAAATGATAAATTAATTAAAATAATAAAACTAATCTTCTTCTAGTTAAAGAATAATGTTGATGAGCCGATCACAAGCTTGCCCAGTCGTCATAGAGTTGATACTTTCCAAATTATCAAAAGTTTATTCTTAGCTTTCAGCTAATGCTTTTTTATATTCTATATTTTTCCCTTTTTTCATCCCCATAATAGCATTAAGTAGGCGTACGCTTTTACCATCATAAGCTAAATAGCATCTTTTTCCTCTTTTAGGACAAATTGTAATAGAAGCAGAGATTGCCTTCACCTGATGGCATTACTTTCACATCTTTTCGTCTCTCTCAAAAAAAAACAAAATGATATCCTAAAAATATCTCCCCCAAAATCTAAAAACCTTTATGCTTGAATTCAACCGCATTATGCCCGGAAACTGCCTTGAAATTCTCCCACAAATCCCCGACAAAAGCATTGATTTAGTCATCCTCGATCCCCCCTACTGGAAAGTGGTAAGTGAAAAATGGGATTACAACTGGCGCACCCAAGAAGATTATGCAAACTGGTGTCAAAAATGGCTTACAGAAATTGCCAGAGTGATGAAACTTTCGGGCAGCCTCTATTTATTTGGTTATTTGAGAAACTTAATCCCTCTCCATAGCCATCTCCTTAATCTTGGCTTTCTTTTTCGCCAACAAATCATCATCGATAAAGGCATTCGCGCCCTTGGCGGCAGAGCAACAAAAGGCTACAAAATGTTTCCTAATGTTACCGAATCTTTGTTGTTTTTTATCGGTGACAGCAAACCTTTTATTAAACAACTTCTCAAACAAAGACAAAAAGAACTGAAATTAACTGCTCAAGAAATTAACCGGCAACTGGGAGTTAAAGAAAACGGCGGCGGAATGTGGTCACTTTACACCGGCCAAAACATTCTCGCTCAAATTCCCACCCAAGAAATGTGGGAAAAATTGCAAGAAATACTGCAATTTGAGTATCCCTACGAAGACATCGCGCCGGTTTTTAACATCGAAATGGGGATAACAGATGTGTGGACAGATATTGATTTTTACGAAGAAAAAAGATATCATCCCACGCAGAAGCCGGTGAAATTGATGGAACGGATAATTAAAGCCAGCAGTAATCAAGGAATGGTGATTTTAGACCCCTTTTTGGGATGTGGTTCTACAGCCATTGCTTGCCATAATTTAGACCGCTATTTTATAGGAATTGAGCAAGAAGAAAACTATGTAAAAATTGCTAGAGAAAGACTGGAAAAGCTTAAAAAGCAAGGCCCACAAAATAGTAATTCCCTATCTTCTATAGTGGCTACGTCAAACAATAAAATCCTTGAGCAAGCCGCATCATATCAGCAACTAACTCTTGATTTGGAAACTTAGAAACTATAAGGGCTGGTTGATTATCTATTTATTAACCAGCCCTCTTTTACCAATATTTATTGATTTCTTAGTGGCAGGTATTGCTTCAAACTCTCATCAAGACTTGTGGGTAAAGACTCTAAACCAACCCTTAAACGAAGGTTTTCCTTTTCCGGCTGATTTAAAAGGTTTGTTGGCATTGCTACTGAATCAAGAAAAGACCTATCTTCATCGGGTTTTACATACTTTAGTATCTCTAGGCTAGGAGTTTCACTAATGGCCCTATGGACTAAGCAAGAAAAAGTTAAAATTGGATTACAAATATAGAACTGATAGCTATACGGCCAAAAATTTTTTGGCGCTGGTGTTTGCTCCGGTTTTTTTCTTTTAGCCGTTAAATAAATATGGTTATAATAGTTATACATTAACTCTCTAAATCGGGTATGGCGATCACTTGTAGGCCAAATTTCAAAAGATTGAATCCTTAACGTATCATAATCCTGATCCTCAAAGTTTGGATAATCAGCAATTACTAAGATGACTCTTTCAATTTCTTTAATTAATTCGTTTAAATCTCTTTCACTCCTAATCGTAAAAAGCCACTTTGAATCATTATTTCTCTTGATCTTTATTGAGCCGCATTCTGGGCAAGCTACTTCTAATCGTGCCACAGGTGATTTACAACTATTACACTTGTCGAGTTGGTCAATCCTAGAACAAGATTTTACCTCAGATCCATCCGCTAAATCCTTTCCTCTTGCACCAGTTCTTGTGCCTGGAACTCCTGTGATCAGCGAGGCTAAATGTTGCCCAGGATAACCCACTTTAAGGTTAGGAGTTTGCTTAGTTATTTTTGACCACTTTACAGCATTTATGCGGGGTTGAATAACCAACTCACTCAAAAGTTGCTTAATTTTATTTAAGTTATCGTCAATTGTAATTAAGTTTAGATTAGGGCGCATAATTGAATTAGTCTTTAAATAAATCACCGATGCTTAAACCCAAAGCATCAGCAATTTTTTGTACATTTATTAATGTGATATTTTTTTCTGCTCTTTCAATCATTCCTATATAAGTTCGATGAAGATTTGCCTTTTCAGCCAACCCTTCTTGTGAAAGGTTCTGTTTTCGTCTTTCTTGCCTTACTTTTTGACCAAATTTGATTAAAACTTCTGGTTTCATGGCTTTTCAGCCACTTGAGAGATTAAACTCAATTTATGAGATTGCTAACTATAGGTCTACATACTATGATTAGCAATAAGGGTCTCACACCCCCACAAATGGGCATGATCTCGCGTCGGCCTTTTGGGCCAAAATGGGTGCGCTCGTCTAGTATGTGATGGAAAATGGCAAAATTACCCGCAGAAACAAGCGAAACAATATGGACATTGCTGCGACAACTTTTAACCATCGTAGAAGATGCCGGTGCCGCAGAATACACCCTTTTTGAACGCTATGGCGAAACCCCCAGCACCCTTGGCAACTTGGCAGACTTAAAAAAGCTTGCCGAAGAAGCAGCAACACGCTATTCCCAACTCTTCAAAATCCGCCTCCGCATAGCAGAGGCTAACCCAACCGCCCCAAACGATATGTTACGATTGGTGGACACAGCCATCACCCAAAACCAACTCAGGATTCCGGCGATGGAGCGCAGCATTCAAGAAATTAAGACGGAGTGGAACCTGCAATGAACAACGAACCCCGCATCCCCGATGAAGAAACTCGAAAACGTCTTTCGATGAACCTGCGGAAAGCTCGCCTAGACTTAGAAGAATTTGGCTTACAACTAGAAGAAATAGAGGCCGGTTTAGATAAACACATCCGCGAACAAAAAATGAAGCGCCTCGAAAAATCGCGCCAATATTTAGATCAAATGTCAAAATCTTAAAAACTAAAAAAAATCATAATAAAAAAAACCGGTCTCTATTAGAAACCGGGCTTTTTGTAGGGTGGAAAAAACCCACCCCAAAATCAAACTTAGTAATCGAAATCGCCGCCACCCATACCAGCACCGGCACCAGCACCAGCACCTTCTTTAGGCTCAGGCTTATCAACAACAATGCACTCAGTCGTCAACACCATACCGGCAATAGACGCAGCATTTTGCAGAGCAGAACGAGTCACCTTCGCAGGGTCAACAATTCCCGCCTCAAACAAATCAACAAACTCGTTAGAAGCAGCATTGTAACCAACATTAAACGGCTTCTCTTTCACCCGTTCAGCAATCACAGCACCATTCTGACCGGCATTTTCAGCAATCCGTTTCAGAGGAGCAGAAATTGCACGAGAAACAATCAAAGCACCAGTCAATTCTTCAGCAGACAAATTAGCATTTGCCCACTGTTCCAACTCAGGCGCCAAATGAGCCAAAGTCGTACCACCACCAGGCACAATACCTTCTTCAACAGCAGCCTTAGTAGCGTTGATCGCATCTTCCAAACGCAACTTGCGATCCTTCATTTCCGTTTCGGTTGCAGCACCAACCTTGATCACTGCAACACCACCGGCCAACTTAGCCAAACGCTCTTGCAACTTCTCCTTATCATAAGAAGACTCGGTATCTTCCATTTGACGGCGAATTTGCTCACAACGAGTCTTAACAGCAGCCTCGTTTCCTTCAGCAACAATCGTCGTATTATCCTTAGTCAAAGTAATGCGACGAGCGCGACCCAACATATCAAGCTTAGTAGTTTCCAGCTTCAAACCGGCATCTTCAGTAATCACTTGACCGCCAGTTAATACAGCAATATCTTCCAACATTGCCTTACGACGATCACCAAAACCAGGAGCCTTAACAGCAGCCACATTCAGCACACCGCGCAAACGGTTTACCACCAAAGTAGCCAAAGCTTCCTTCTCAATATCCTCAGCCAAAATCACCAGAGGACGACCGGCACGAGCCACCTGCTCAAGCACCGGCACCAAATCTTGAACCAGAGCAATTTTCTTATCAGTTAACAACAAGAAAGGCTCCTCAAAAACCGCCTCCATCCGCTCAGTATCCGTCACGAAATAAGGGGAAATATAACCCTTATCAAAACGCATACCTTCAGTAATTTCTAACTCGGTGGTCATGGATTTTCCTTCTTCCAAGGAAATCACACCTTCTTTACCCACCTTATCCATCGCCTCAGCGATCATATTGCCAACTTCTTCATCATTGCCGGCAGAAATTGAACCCACTTGAGCAATCGCCTTAGAATCTTCCACAGGGCGAGCGTGTTTGGCAATTTGTTCTACCAAGAAACCAGCAGCTTTATCAATACCACGTTTCAGGATAATAGCATTAGCGCCGGCGGCCACATTACGCAGACCTTCTTTAACCATTGCGTGAGCCAAAACCGTTGCAGTCGTGGTGCCATCACCAGCGGCATCATTGGTTTTAGAAGCAGCTTGACGAATCAAAGCCACGCCGGTGTTTTCGACATGATCTTCAAGCTCAATTTCTTTAGCAATAGTCACACCATCATTCACAATTTGAGGAGCGCCGAATTTCTTTTCCAGCACCACATTGCGACCTTTGGGCCCCAAAGTTACGGCCACAGCTTCGGCCAAAATATCCATACCCCGTTCCAGGGCGCGACGAGCATTTTCGTTGTAAATGATGCGCTTAGCCATAGTTAATTTCCGCGATTGTAGTAGATTTGTTTCTTGATTTTTGCTTGGGCTTCAATTTGGGTTTAATGCGTTGGGGAAAAATACCCCAACCCTGCTAAATTCCCAAACTAGTTAACGACAGCGAGAATATCTTTTTCAGACAGTAAAACGTATTCCTCAGTACCGAGTTTGATATCGGTGCCGGCGTACTTAGAATAGAGAACTTTGTCGCCAATTTTTACTTCCATTTCTTGACGAGAACCGTCCTCATTGCGCTTGCCAGGGCCAACTTGAACCACTTCGCCAATTTGGGGTTTTTCTTTAGCCGCATCCGGCAGTAAAATGCCACCTGCCGTCTTTTCTTCAGCAGCACTTACCTTTACAAAAACGCGATCTCCTAGAGGTTTGACGGTAGAAACACTCAGAGATACAGCAGCCATACAAACTTCTCCAAACTACAAGTTATGTTGATCAATAATTCAGCAACGAAGCCGGCATTTTTACCTACGACCCACTCAAATTGAGTGTTTAGCAGGGGTGCCGGTGGAGTGATTTAGCACTCTCAACTCCTGAGTGCTAATTTAGCGGAGAGCGATCCACCAATGCAACAGATTTTTCTGTACGGGTTCCCGAACTAAAAGGGCCAAAAACCCAAAAAAAGCCTCCGCTCTTACCCAATAAATAACGAAATTAAAGCAACAAATCAAAGCAAAATAGCCCTGATTTAGATAGGTTTGAGGACAAATTTAATTTTTATAGAAAAATGAAAACTCCAAAAAATCACCATCCTCAATAGCAAGAGCAAATAAAAATCAGCCGCTCAAAAAGCTAAAAACCTAGGATGGCCGGCCAGTGGTGGTAAGTAGAAGCACTTAATTATTTGTAGGATGGGTAGAGCGTAAGCGTAGCGCTATCGCGCACTACGTTACGCGTAGCGTGCCGAAGGCAAAACCCATCAAAGCCTGGAGAGTGTTGGGTTTCGTTCCTCTACCCAACCTACATTACACCCAGAGTTTAATTAAGTTGACTTACTTAATTAAGTAGAATCCCCAATGAGAATAAATGCTTGTAGCGGTTGGGCCAATCTGTCGCCGCAGGAGGATTCGTGCAATTGAAAGTGTTAAAGCTAGTACCCATAGCTTTAGGCCAAGGGCTCTGTTTCAGTCTCCGCAGGGGAATTATCTAATTTCTCTCTAGTATTTAGTAACTGATTAGCAGCCTCTTGTATCAACGTAGGACTGGGTTAGGATTAACTTTAGTAATTATTTCAATATTTCTGAATTCCTTTCCCTTAAGGTACATATTTAAAAAAGTTTTCGTATTTTTTTAGAAAAAAGCACTTCAGAATAACCGTCAATAAATTGGCAAACTCACTTTTTTGCTTTCCCCTTTTTTGAGAATTTTTTCTAATACTATTAAAGTTATATTTGAGACAATATCGGCTGCATTTTTGTGTTGAATATTGGCAGAAATAAAGTTCTCTTCTTGATTAGACATTATCCCGCAGTAATGCAAAGCCTCATTGCAGCGCACCGGCAAAGCAGCACAGATTCACAAACTCAACAAAACCCCCCCCAGTCAAAGTTAAAAAGCTCAATTCGCGGCGCACTCAATCAAATTGAGCAAAGCCGGTGCTGTTGCCAAGGCCGTAAAACTGCTTTTTAAGGAAATGGTTAAGGAGTGGCGTAATTAACCCAACACATACAACCGACCGTAACAGATGATTTAACGCCATCGATTTTTTTTGCTCCCGACTTAAACTGAAAGCTTAGAATACTAGGGATAACGAACGAATAGTTTTATAGTGCTAACTGGTGTGAGTGAAATAGGAGCAAAAAAATGCTGAGTTGGGAGCAAAGTCCAAGCCTAGCATCAATGCGTTGTGAGCGGGCCTGGGTGGAAATTAACTTGCCTGCTCTTGCAGAAAATGTGCGGTACTTGAAGCGGTTGCTTTCTCCAAAAACTGACCTTATGGCAGTCATCAAAGCCGATGCCTACGGACATGGAGCCGTGCAAGTCGCGCAAACCGTTCTCAATAGCGGTGCCGACTGGTTGGGAGTGGCCACCATCCCAGAGGGAATAGAACTGCGCGAAAGCGGTATTACAGCGCCTATCTTGATTTTGGGTGCCACAAATACCACCGAACAAGTGCGGACGCTCGTTCGGTGGCAATTGCAACCCACCTTATGCACGCCTCAGCAAGCATTGATATTTTCAGAAGCTTTGCAATCTTTATCTTTTGCTAAGGGCAAAGAACAAACTTTGCCGGTGCATATCAAACTTGATACTGGAATGTCGCGGCTGGGTTCTCCTTGGCAAGAAGCCACCGAATTTGTAAAGTGCGTCTCGGCGTGTCCTAACTTAAAAATTGCCAGTATCTATTCCCATTTTGCCACCGCAGATAGTCCAGATCCGACAATTATGTGGCAACAACATTCGCGTTTTCAGAAAGCAATTTTTGCCCTTCAAAATGCCGGTTTATCGGTGCCGAAACTGCATTTATCAAATTCCGCAGCCGCCCTCACCGATTCGCATTTGCACTACGATATGGTGCGAATGGGATTAGCGATTTATGGATTATATCCCGCCGAACATTTAAAATCGGTTGTCGAATTAAAACCCGTGATGCAAGTCAAAGCACGAGTCACTCAAATTAAAACTCTCGAAGCCGGCACCGGCGTCAGTTATGGTCATCATTTTGTTGCCAGCCGGTCAATGCGTGTAGCCGTTATCGGCATTGGTTATGCTGATGGCATTCCTCGCAATCTTTCCAATAAAATGAAAGTTTTGGTGCGCGGTGAATGGGTACAGCAAATTGGCGCAATTACAATGGATCAATTAATGCTAGATGTGACAGCAATTCCTGACTTACAAGTAGGCGAAGTTGTCACCTTGCTAGGATCACAAGGCAAACACCACATCAGTGCAGAAGATTGGGCAACAATGCTGGGTACAATTTCTTGGGAAATTCTCTGCGGTTTTAAACACCGGCTTCCTCGCGTGCCGGTCAGCCAGCCCTTTGAACTACAACAGCAGCCGGTGCAACCTTAAGATTTTAGTAGGGGCCGGTGCACCCTTATTGAGGCTATTAATAAACCGCATTAATAAACCGGCCCACCACAACTTTTTATTTTAAAAATTGTGGAATAATACAAACAAATCTACAACCTTTTTTTGCAAAAATAAACTAAAATAGCAAACCAAATGTTAACAATTCATTATTTTTTGACAGCCCCCCCACAAGTGCCCGCAGGAAATACGGACTTGCGGAACTATGCCGCTCTTTGGCAATCTGTAGAAGTCTGGAAAAAATTTCTGGATTTGTTGTTTTCAATTATTCCCCAGATGCTTTGGGCCTTGGGAATTTTGCTGCTGACAAGACTGGCAATTAATGTTATGACGCGCACGATGCGGCGCGTACTGAACCGAACCGAACCAACCCTCAGAAAATTTTTAATACAAGCCGCAGAAATTTTAACAATGGTGGTAGGAGTAGTTGCGGCCTTAAATGCAGTTGGAATTCAAGCAACAAGTTTAGTAGCAGTCGTGGGGGCGGCAGGTTTAGCCATTGGTTTAGCTTGGCAAAATACCCTTTCTCATTTTGCGGCTGGAGTAATGTTAATTAGTTTAAGACCCTTTGAAGTAGGCGATTATATTGAAGGAGCAGGAGTGGCCGGTGTAGTCGATGCCATTGGTATTTTTTCCACCACTTTATTAACAGCCGATCATATCAAAATTACCGTACCCAACGCTCAACTTTTTAACGGAACCTTGAAAAATACAACCGCAATGAAAACGCGGCGGGTAGATATTGACGTAAATATTGGAGAACGGCCAATTGCTGCAACAATTTCTCATTTACTCGTTCTAGTTGAGTCTCATCCTTTGGTTTTTTCCAAACCGCATCCAACCGCTGTAGTAACTTCCATTGCTTCCGGTACAGTTTTATCCGTCCGTCCTTGGTGCGCCTCGCAAGATTATGAGCAAGTGAAATCGCAAGTACAGCTAATTATTAAAGAAGCCTTACAAGACGAACCAGAACCGGAGAAAAGCAGTAATATTTAAAATAGCCCCGCCCAGAGAACAGTAGAGTGGGTTTGGAGCAAAATCTACAGATTGAGACAAATCAGCGATGAAAATTTAAACTTTTTAACCTTTCAACAAACCAGCGAGAAAAACAGAAAACTGCCGCCCCTAGGAGTGGATTTTCTCAAACCACCCGCTAATTACGGGGGTAAAATAAGTTTGAACATTTTCCTATACTTACCCGCCAAAAACTATGAAAGTTTTAAAAAATTTCAGTAGATTTCAAAATCGGCTCATTAGCTTACTTGCCATCAGCACACTGATCCCGGTCTTAGTGTTGGGCTGGTACAGCATTTCGGTTGCCACCAATGCCATCACAGATTTGTCATTGCAAGTCATAGATAAAGAAACCTCAAAGACTGCCGAAAAAATTAACAACTTTTTAGATAATGTCAGCCAAGACGTTCTATTTTTAAGGGGAATGCCTCCGGTATCAGGAATAATCCGTGCTAGAGAAAATGGAGGTATTGATCCAGAAGATAAGTCATCTTATCTTCAATGGATAAATAGATTAAACCAGATTTTTGTAGCCCTGATGGAAAGCCGACCTCAGTATTACCAGCTTAGCTATTTAGATGAAAAAGGTAATGAAATGGTAAAGATAAATTCCGACAACGAAACCATAACAGTCGTGCCGGCAAAACAAATGCAAAACGAGGCCAAAACCGACTATTTTATGGAGACAATGAAGCTGAAATTAGGGGGAGTCTATGTATCGCAGGTGAATTTAAACCGCGAAGGAGGCAAAATAGAAAGTCCCCACCATCCCGTCCTGCGAGTCAGTACACCCATTTATAGCCAGCAAGGTAACAAACGAGGAATTTTGGTTGTTAATGTTAATGCCAATTCTTTTTTAGAGATAAATACCGAGGATACAAAAAACAAGACCACTTTTTTTGTTGTCAACCAAAATGGTTACTACCTCTCCCATCCCAATTCAGAAAAAACCTTTGGATTTGAGTTTAATAAAGACGAGAGAATCAGCCGAGATTATCCTGAAGAAATAGCTGCTCAATTGTTATCTGGAGGAAAAGGATTAATTTCTGAAGGGACACCTCAATTATTAAGCTATTACACACTTTACCCCAACAAAAACACTAAAATTCATCCCCTCATATTTGTATCCCAACTGCAAAAAAGCGAGGTATTTGCATCAATTGCCCAATTAAGGGGAGCAGCTTTTCTCGTTACCTTTTTATCGTTGCTTGCGGTTTTGATAATCGGAAGTTTTATTATCAGGAGCTTATTAAGATTAATTCAACAATTGACCGCAGTAATTTCCTCATTTTCTCTACAAGTTCTTTCCACTTTAGAAGAGCAAGAAAGGTTGTCCTCTCAGCAGTCTTCCTCCGTACAGGAAACAACCGTAACAATGGATCAATTGAGCAATTCTTCACAACAATCAGCACTGCAAGCAGAAGCCGCCGCCGCCGGTGCCCGTTTGGCCCTTGACCGAGTAGCGGACGGAAACCAAGCAGTAAAAGAAAGTTTAGAAGAAATGGAAACATTAAAAATAAAAGTCGAAGCCATTGCCCAAGAAATAGGGCGTTTAAGTGAGCAAACCCGTCAAATTGGCACCATTTCCAAATTAGTCAGCGACTTAGCCAATCAAACCAATATGTTAGCCCTAAATGCTGCCGTTGAAGCCGTCAGAGCCGGTGACTATGGCAAAGAATTTGCAGTAGTAGCAAAAGAAATACGCACTTTAGCCGATCAAAGCAAAAAATCAGCCGAAAGTATTAACAGTTTAGTCGCCAACCTTCAAAAAGCAATAGAGTCAACCGTAGAAGTCAGCAATGAAGGCACAAACAATGTAGATTCCAGCGTAAAAATTGTTAAAAAAACAGCCGAAGCCTTTAACGGACTTGCCGGGGGGATGAACCGAATTGTCGATAACAGCCAGCAAATTGCCGGCAATGCAAAGCAGCAAGCACTTGCCATTCAACAAGTTCTTGATGCTATGAATGCCATTAATCAAGGCGCCGCCGAGTCGGCTTCCGGTATCCGTCAAACCAAAGTCGGTACCCAACAATTAACCGAAGCCGCCATGCGTTTAAGAGCCGCCGTTTAAAATCCCCCCCAAATCCTTTTATGCACTCACCGGCCCCATTTTTACCCCCGGACTATCCAACATTAAACAATACAAATCATTTAACTGTTTTGCCACCCCATCCCAGCTAAAAGTTGTCTCAACTCTCAAGCGAGCCGTTTGACCTAATTTCTTTGCAAAATCAGGGTTGCTCAAAATACGATCAAGAGCATCAGCAAAAGCCTTTTCATCTTTTGGCGGACACAACAAACCGGTTTTTTCTGGAATAATTGTGTACTGAAGACCCCCCACATCCGAACCGATCACCGGCGTACCACAAGCCATAGCCTCAATCGTCACCAAACCAAACGGTTCATAATAACTTGGAACCACACAAACATCAGCCGCCGCATAATAAATCGGCAAATCTTCGCGTCCCAAACGACCAGGAAAAATAGTAATTTCTCCTAAACCCAACTCCTTGACAATCCCATCAATTCTTTCTCTTTCAAAACCATCACTTTCCCCCTCACGCCAACCGCCACCAATAATTAACTTTAGCTTAGCTTGCCGGCGAATTTTACAAGCCGCCAGAGCACGCACCAAAGTCTCAATCCCCTTACGAGGGTCAAACCGGCCCACAAACAAAACCACCTTTTCATCAGCCGCAATCTTTAAAACTTGCCGGGCTTTTTCTTTGCCAATTGAACCAAAATTGCGAATATCCGTACCACAGGGAATAATATCAACATAACCTTTTGTAGAAACCAAATCCTGTAAATGATTTCTTTCTTGAGGGCTAGTTGCTACCACACAATCCGCAGTTTCCAAAACAGCCTTTTCAAAAAACAACCGCGTCTTAGCAATCATCGGAATCGTACTAAGCGACTGATATTTAATTGCCCCCAATGAGTGATAAGTATGCACCTGTTTAATGCTTTGACATTTTTTTAACTGCATTCCTACCCAACTAGAAATCCAGTAATTTGTATGGACAATCGGATATTTAACCCCCGTGACATCTTGAAACTTAAGGAACTCCGAAACAAACCTTGGTGCAAAACTAAAAATATTATCACGAGGAATAAATTCTTCTGGGCCCGCTTTCAACCGAATAGTGCGACAATGGGAATTATGTTCTACTATTGCCGGCTGACTTGCATCAGCTTTGCGGGTAAACATATCCACTTGCCAACCTTGTTTAGACAAAGCCTCTCCCACAGAACGCACATAAACATTTTGACCACCCGCCTCTTCTTTCCCAATTTCAACTGCCGGATCTCCATGAACAGAAACCAAAGCAATCCGCCTATTATTACCCTTCATCTTTTTACTCTTCCCATTATTAGAAATTTACACCCTGTCTGCTTGATTACCTTAAGAAAAGGAGCTCAACCAGACTTAAAAGCAAAGAAAAATTAACTGAACTAGAGCCTGTTTGAATTATCAAAAAAGACTCTTTTAAACTTTTCTAAATTCTAGGAATACCAACTCCACCAGGTATCCCCCCTTAGCTAGATAGGCTAGAGGTATTTTGCCAGCTTTTCGAGACAATAACACCCACAGAAATACGCATTTTTATATACATTATCAACGTACATTTATTCATCAATTACTGTTGATAATTCTAATTTTCTTCACATCATGCAAAGCCTACAGCACCTCCCAAAACCGCTGTAAAGCCCTCCGGGGAAGCATTCAGCCCATCAAAAATCCGGCCATTCAAAACCCTCTTAAAAATTGGCCCCTTTTGGCCCAAAAAAATCCCCAAAAAAAAATTTGTCTTTTTTGTGACAACCACAAAAACTTGTGCTACCATCATTAATTGTGAGCACGGAGAGGTGGCTGAGTGGTCGAAAGCGGCAGATTGCTAATCTGTTGTACGGTACGAAAGGCCGTACCGAGGGTTCGAATCCCTCCCTCTCCGTCCCCCCATCCCCAAAAACCCCCAAAAGATAACCCTGTAAGCCCCCCCTTACAGGGTTATCTTGTTTTGACCTCAAAACAAACCTCTCCCGCCGATAGGGGCAACCAGAGGCCAATTCCCCCTACGAAGCGGTAGGGAGATTAAGTTCTCTACAAACCAACAATCGCCTCAGCCACCCGACTTGAAACAAAAGGTAAAATCGCCTCATTCTTACTGTGAGCCTTACCCTCCGTAAACACCACCAACAAATAAGGCCGCACCTCCGCCAACTCAATATAAGCCGCATCATGGCGTACCTGACTTGTGAGCCCAGCTTTCGACCAAACCCGTGCATTTTGGGGCACACCGGCCCCCAAAAACCCCGTCACCTGATTGTCAGCATCCGCCGCCAACTCCACAGGATCAAGCGAACGCCGCATCAACTGCATCATTTCCTGGGAACGCGCGGAAGAAACCGCCACCCCGCCGACAATACTGTGAACCAACCGCGCCGAAGCATCCGTAGTTAACATATTGCGGTTTTCCATCATTTCCCCTAAAAACATCCTTTCCCGACCATAGGGGCCATCACACCAAGTTTTTTGGTTCATATTCACCGCACCCAACTCCGGCCAACCAAGCGACTGAAAATAGCGATTAATAATATTCCGCTGTTGCTTCCAAGTTTCAAACGGCCCCCGCGATAACTCTGGCCCACTCGTCGTGCCGGTCAACACATCCACCACCAAACTCGTCGCATCATTACTAGAATCCACAATCATATCCCGCATAGCCCGCTCCAACTCGCGGGAAGATTGCAACATACCCTTTTCTAACCATTCATGTACCGCCACCAAATAAAATAACTTGACAATACTTGCCGGATAAATACGCTCACCCCCGCGATAAGAAAACCCCCGCACAGGATGATTCCAAAACGCATCAGGACTCAACGCACCCCCCGTATTCACAGGCGCCGGTGGATCATAAACCACCAACGTCATCGCAATTTGATTTCTCTCCAAACTTGGAAACTCGCGCCAAGTAGCCTCTAAAATTTCACTTCCTAGGTTTTCGAGTTGTTCATCATTCCGAAAAAAAGCCATAATTTCTCAGGGGTCAGTTGTGACTAGCTATTTTATTTTAGAAAAATATTGCAACAGAACCTCACAGACCCCACAAACAAAAAAATCTCCCCTCCAGCCCAAAATCTAAACTGGAAAATTTTCCCTCAAAAATCAACTGACCCCTATGATTTCTCTTAAAGAACTGCAAACCAAATTTGCCACCAACCAATCCCAAGCATCTCGCATCCAATATCGCTGTTTAACAAATTTAGATATCTATGACTCCCCAAAATGCGAACGCTTAGCCACCCAAGCAGCCAAAAACCGCAACCTTTGTATTCATTCCCTAGAAACCGACACCCTAAAAATTGAACTTTGCGAAGACAATTATCCGGGGTGGCTGACCCAAGAGCAACTAAAATTTCTTGAAACCTCAAAAACCCCCTATCAACCCATCACCCTATCCCAAACAGAAATTCAACAGGGTTTACCGCAAGTTATCGCCTTTACCCACAACGCCATGAACACCCCAAACCAATATCTTTGGGGTGGAACAGTTGCCCCAAATTATGATTGCTCAGGCTTAATGCAGGCCGCATTTTTATCAGTAGGAGTGTGGCTACCCAGAGACGCCTACCAACAAGAAGCCTTTACCGAGCCCCTCAAAATTTCCGAATTACAACCAGGAGACTTAATCTTTTTTGGCAATCCCCAAAAAGCCACCCACGTTGCTTTATACCTGGGCGACAAAAAATATATCCACAGTTCAGGAAAAGAAGCCGGTCGTAACGGCATCGGCATAGATATCCTATCCGAAAAAGGCGATGAAATCAGCCGCGCCTATTATAAACAACTACGCGGTTTTGGAAGAGTAATAAAACCCTATCTTCCCACCCACTAAACCCAATCCCCAAAACCCAACAAACCATAAAACCATCTGCGTCCATCTGCGTTTATCTGCGGTTTAAAAATCTCCCTAACCCCCAACAAAAAAGCCATGCTAGACCTCAACAAACTAGCCGGAAAACTCCCCGGCATAAGCAAACACCTCACCCAAGAAGCAACAGCAGCAAAAGGCCGGCTACAAACAGCCGAACTATTAATGCAGCAAGCCCAAACCCATCACCTAGAATTAGTAAAAAAACAACAAGATTGGAAACACCGGCTCATATTTTCAGCAGCCGAACCCGTCGAACCATTAGATACTAGAATCGCCATTCCCCCAGCCCCCCGCACCCACACAGTCATCGCCACAGACGGCTCCCAAATTGCCCCTAGTCATCACGAAATTGCTTATTGCTATCTTATTAATGTCGGGCGAGTTGTACTGCATTACGGAGTCAGCCGGCATCCTTTATTAGACAGTTTGCCAGAAATTTATTATCGGGCTGAAGATTTATATGAATCGCGGCAATGGGCAATCCGAACTGAAGAATGGATGGGGTATAGACGCACTGCTACTGAAGCAACAGTTTTAGCAGAATTAGCTTGCTCATTGTGGGAAACAACCCCCCCGCCGGTGCCGGCAATTTCGCTGGTGGATGGTTCATTAATTTACTGGTTTTTAGAAGGTATTGCCTCAGAAGCCCGCGATAAAATTTTAGGAGAAATTTTAGACGCTTGGGATAAATTGGAAGAAGCCGGTATTCCTATTGTGGGATATCTCAGCGCTTCAAGAAGTATGGAAGCGATTAATTTTTTACGCTTAGAAGCTTGTATTCATAAGGAACCAAACTGCATTTCTTATTGCGCCCCAGACCTAGATTTTAGTTCACCAGGGCAACCAAAAAAAGCGCCTTGCCAAGTTTTTGAACCTCTGCGAGATGTGGCCCTGTGGCAAACAACTTTACAACCAGGCCAACGCAGTCCTTTATGGCGGAGTTGTGCGCCAATTTTACAATGCTATGGACACCATACTGTTTATTTTTGTTATGTTAATGTTGGCTCGGAAATTGCCAGAATAGAAGTGCCGGGGTGGGTAGTAGAAAATCCTGAACTTTTGGAAACAACATTAAGCTTAACTGTTGCCCAAGTTCAAAAAGGTTATGGTTATCCTGTGGCGCTGGCAGAAGCGCATAACCAAGCTGTTGTGAGAGGGGGAGATCGTTATCATTTTTTTGCTTTATTGGAAAGAGAAATGATTAAGGCCGGTTTAAAAAATGTTGGCACTTCCTACAAGGAAACCCGCAAACGCGGCAGTATTGCTTAAACTCTCCCCTTAATCTTGAGTTTGTGCGCTTGCTTTGAAAAAAAAGTCAACAATCTTTAAGCTTCTTAACGCCCAAACGCCCAACCAAAAACTAAAATAGAAAGGTGGAACCGGCAAACCCCAATTTGCTAAAAAGCTGCAAGAAATACACGGCTTTCCTGCACCCAGAATAGAAGCCAGCGGGAAAGTGCAGCTTGTGTCAGCGGCGGCAAAGCATAGATCCCCATCCCTGGATGCAACGATAACGCTTAGCCACAGACTGTCGATAGAATGGTAACTCACTTTATAAATAGGACGACCCAAACCCCATGAGGCAAAAAATGCCCCCAGCAGAAATCACAACAGTAAACCCCCAGAAGCAAAAAGCATTAGACGCAGTGCTAGGGCAAATCGAGCGCACTTTTGGCAAAGGTTCAATTATGCGCCTCGGAGATGCCAACCGCATGAAGGTGGAAACCATCTCCAGCGGATCGCTGACTCTGGATATCGCCTTGGGCGGTGGGTTGCCCAAGGGACGGGTTATTGAAATTTATGGCCCAGAAAGTGCCGGTAAAACTACCCTCGCCCTCCACGCTATCGCTGAAGTGCAAAAAGCCGGTGGTATCGCCGCCTTTGTGGATGCAGAACACGCCCTCGATCCCACCTACGCGGCTAAATTGAATGTTGACACCCAAAACTTATTGGTGTCTCAACCCGATAACGGCGAAATGGCGCTAGAAATTGTTGATCAACTTGTGCGCTCTGTTGCTGTTGATTTAGTTGTTATTGACTCGGTTGCTGCTTTGGTACCCCGTGCAGAAATCGAAGGCGATATGGGTGACTCTCACATGGGTTTGCAAGCTCGTTTAATGAGCCAAGCTCTGCGAAAAATCACCGGCAATATTGGTAAGTCTGGCTGTACTGTTATTTTCCTCAACCAGTTGCGGCAAAAAATCGGTGTCACCTACGGCAACCCAGAAACCACGACCGGCGGTAATGCTCTTAAATTTTATGCTTCCGTGCGTCTCGATATCCGCCGTTCCCAAACTTTGAAAAAAGGCACTGAGGAATACGGTATCCGCGCTAAAGTTAAAGTTGCTAAAAATAAGGTCGCTCCTCCGTTCCGTATCGCAGAATTTGATATCCTTTTTGGCAAAGGTATTTCCCGTTTGGGTTGCTTGCTAGATATGGCAGAAGAAACAGGAGTCCTAGGACGCAAAGGCACTTGGTTTAACTATAAAGGCGACAACATCGGCCAAGGACGGGATAACGCTATCAAATATCTCGAAGAAAATACCAAAATCGCCGACGAAATCGAAAAGCAAGTCCGCGAACAACTCGATAAAGGTGCTGTTGTTTCTGCTAACTCTGTGTCGGGTGGTGAGGAGGAAGAAGAAACAGACGAAATTTTGGAGGAAGTAGAAGAGTAAATCTATTTCTTTTCTATCACTAGGTGTGTTCCTCCGGGGAATACGCCTTTTTTTTGCGCTTTTTAAGAGCTTCTAAATAGCGGGTTCCTTTAAGTAAGGGGGTTTGGGCGTTTTCGCTATATTTGCCGGTGCAAAGAGGAATACTCTACAATAAATTGTGACAATTATTAAACTGTCTACCTAACTGTCTATGCTCGGAACTTAACCAAAAATGCCACGACTAAGGAGGTAACAAAGCAACAACAACTAATACAAAGAAAGAGAAAAATTATGCAACGCGCTCTCAAAAATGCTCTGAAAATTGCTCTCGTTATTGCCCCGCTTTTGATGTCTGCAAGTCATGCTTCTGCTAACCCTCAACCGATGAAAGATAGCTATATTGGTGCTGGGGTTGCTGCCGGTGTAACTAATGGTGGTCAAGATGGAGATGCGGCCAATACTGGTGGTAGTATTCAAGGCCGGTATGCTATTCCAAATGCCCCGGTTTCTGTTCGTGGGGCTGTGGTTTTTAGTAACGAAAGTGCCGCTATTATGCCGATGGTTTCTTATGATTTGGCCGTAACTAATAACGCAAACGTTTATGCCGGTGTTGGTTATGCTTTCCATGAAAGTGATGGTTCACCGACTCCTGTGGGAAATAAAGATTCTGTGGTATTAACAACCGGCGTTGAAGCGAAAGTTACCCGCGATATCGTTATTTTTAGCGATGCCAAAGTTGGAATCAATGCTTATGAAAATAGCCCTGCTTCTGCTGTGAGTCTGCAAGTAGGCGGCGGTTATCGCTTCTAATCGCTTCTCAAAGTTTTCTCTGCTTCTATTTGGTGTTCTCCTGTTTACCCGTTTTCTTTTCAGAAAGCGGGTTTTTTTATTGTCGAGGTAATACCAATGGGCGAAAGGTGTTGTTCTCAATCTTTCAGAATTCTGTAGGGTCTGGTTAGGAAAAATTTATACTACCAAAAGACAGCGAAAATAAAGCCGCCCCCAAAGTTCAGTTTTTTATAAAGAAACATTAACAACTGTAAGCTTTAAAATCTTAAATTTTATTGATAGCCCCTAGACAGGGTATGCCTTTGTTCGGTACTGTAAAGATTCCCCAAGAAATTGCCAGAAAATTATCACTCTTGTGAGGGTTTGTTTACATTATTCACCAAACCTATTGACTAATTGACACCACCGTAGTAGCACTCAGCAATCTACTTATAGGTGCAGCCATCCTCATCTCTTTAAAATTCCTAAAAAAATGTTTGGACGCCCAAAGGCCATGATAAAATTAGTAGAAAGAACACAATTCCGACCGGATTTCCGGGGAAATTCTTAGGGTTCTGTAGGGCTAAAGCCCAAGTACAGACGTTCCGTCGGAACGTCTCTACCCACCGGCCAGCATACTCTTCTGCCGACCCAAAAAGCAATTATTTAATTCTGACTGTATCGAACTCATGGTTAAAACTCCTATTTCTATTTCTCCTGTACCGAACGGCGAAAGTCCAGTACGCAAACCTTCAAAGGTAGAAGGGCTCAAAGAACGCAGCAATCAGTTGCGCGAGCCGGTGGCAACTGAATTGTTGCAAGACACAACGCATTTCACAGAAGACGCTATACAGATTCTTAAATTTCACGGTTCCTATCAGCAAGACAACCGCGATAATCGGGTCAAAGGCCAAGAAAAAGATTATCAGATGATGCTGCGAACCCGCTGTCCAGGGGGGGTCATTCCGCCAGAGCTTTATTTGACGCTTGACCGGCTTTGTGATGAGTATGGAAATGGCACGCTGCGAGCAACCACCCGTCAAGCTTTCCAAATTCACGGCGTTTTAAAGAAAAATTTAAAACAAGTCATGGCCTCTATTATTAAAAAAATGGGGTCAACGTTGGGCGCGTGCGGTGACTTAAATCGAAATGTGATGGCTCCACCGGCCCCCTTTAAAAATCGACGCGATTATCAATACGCTCTCACTTACGCTAATAATATTGCCGATTTGTTAGCTCCCCAAACCGGCGCCTATTACGAAATATGGCTAGATGGAGAAAAAGCCGTTTCTGCTGAGGAAGATCCAGCAGTCAAAGCCGCCAGACAAAGCAACGGTAACGGCACGCTTATTCACAACTCCGAAGAACCGATTTATGGCACTTACTATATGCCACGCAAATTTAAAATTTGTGTGACGGTGCCAGGAGATAACTCGGTAGATTTATACTCCCAGGATCTCACATTGGTAGTAATGACCGATGGGGCCGGTGAGTTGGTAGGCTTTAATGTGTTTGCCGGCGGCGGTTTGGGACGCACCCACAATAAAGAAGAAACCTTTGCCCGCCTAGCCGACCCGATTGGCTTTGTCGGCAAAGATGATGTGTATGATTTGGTAAAAGCCATCGTCGCCACACAACGCGATTACGGCGACCGCAGCGACCGGCGCCACGCCCGCATGAAATATCTACTCCATGACTGGGGAGTAGAAAAATTTAAGCAAACCGTTGAAGGTTATTTTGGCAAAGAAATTCAACCGCTCAAACCCTTGCCAGAGTGGAAATATGAAGATTTCCTAGGCTGGCATGAACAAGGCGATGGCAAACTGTTTGTCGGCATTTCTATTGAAAATGGCCGCATTAAAGATGAAGGCAATTTTCAGCTAAAAACGGCGCTGCATGAAATTGTTAGCAAATATAACTTGCCGATGTTGGTGACACCCCACCAAAATGTCTTGTTTTATGATATAGAACCGGCCATCAAAGCAGAAATTGAGGCGATTTTATCGCGTTGTGGCATCAAACCGGAAACTGGGATCGATCCATTGGTACGCTATTCGATGGCGTGTCCCGCATTACCAACCTGTGGGCTGGCCACCACTGAGTCTGAGCGGGCTATCCCTGGTATACTGGATCGGATTCGGAACCTGTTGGCCAAATTGGGGTTAGAACACGAGCACTTTGTTGTCCGCATGACCGGCTGCCCCAATGGCTGCGCCCGTCCGTATATGGCGGAATTAGGGTTTGTTGGCAACGCTCCCAATACTTATCAAGTTTGGCTGGGCGGTTGTCCCAATCAAACTCGTTTGGCGCAGCCCTACATTGACCGACTGAACATTGAAAATCTCGAAACTTTTCTGGAGCCGATTTTTGTATTTTTCCAACAAAAACGGCAGGCTGGTGAAAGCTTTGGGGATTTTTGTAACCGAGTTGGCTTTGATGAGATCCGCCAATTTACTACCTCTTACTCAGTTGCTCCCAAGATGACCACTCAATTAACTGAAATGAACGTTCAAGAACTAACACCTGTAATCACAAATGGTCAAGTTGCTATTGCTCCTGAAGAGCCCGCAACAGAAACCAATACCGATCCCGCTAATATCCGTCATCGGGTTAGCCTGCGTCACGAGGTTTATACGCAATTAAAAGCGGAAGCAAAGCGTCAGAATAAACCCCTCGTTCAACTCGCTACTGAGGTTATTGAAGGTTATCTAAAAACCATTAATACCAATGAAGGGTAGTTGTTAAAAATCAATGGTAAAAGAGAAAAATCCTCTTTTACCTTTTTTTTGTTTTACAGGCGATTAAAATTTTGGCGCAACTGCAAAGGCTAGTTATTTCACCTTCTCAATTTAGCGACCGGCACATTAACCTGACTGCTGAACAAGAGCATTATTTAAGTCGGGTTTTGCGGTTGCGGGAGGGTGATTGTTTTATAGCAATTAAAAATGGCGAATGGTGGTTAGCAAAGCTTTTAACCCCCGCTCTCGCAGAGATTTTAGAGGCGATACCGGCTTCTAATGAGTTGGCGGTGGAAGTTGTTTTATTAATAGCTTTGCCAAAAGGAAATGCTTTTGAGGATGTGGTGCGCTCTTGTACAGAATTGGGAGTTACTTGTTTTGTACCCGTTATCAGTAAGCGGACATTGCTTAAACCAAGCCCCCAAAAAATTGAACGCTGGCGACGCATTGCCGAAGAAGCAGCAGAACAGTCAGAAAGACAAGTTGTACCGGCAATTTTGGAGCCAATAACTTATTCAGAATGCTTGTCTTTTGTCAATGATTTTTCTTTTATTTGTGTAGCGCGCTTAGAGGCGAAGCCTTTATTAAATTGCTTAGTTGAAGTAAAATCTCAAATCGAAAATTCAAAATCAAAAATTGTTATTTTAACCGGCCCGGAAGGCGGTTTAACTGAGCAAGAAGAACAGGCGGCATTCAATGCTGGGTTTGTAGGGGTTTCTTTGGGGAAGCGCATTTTGAGAGCAGTAACGGCGCCGGTGGTGGCTGCTTCTTTGGTGTCGGCTGTTTTGGAATAAAAGCTTTGATGCAGTTTTCAACTCATCTGAGTTAATCTGCGGGCCCGACATCCTACCGGCCTTACATTGGCGGTTATTTTATTTCCTTAAAAAACCCCCAGCTTTTTTAGCAGTGGGGGTGAAAATTTAAACCGGACATTAACGGCTGGCAAGATGCCAGCCCCACAAATTAACGCCGATAAGTATAGGGTTGGATGCAAGAGTTTATTGATATTATTTTCGGCTTTCCTAATCCCTAATACTTAATGTCTAGCGAGTTGTATTGACTTGGCGTGCCATGTCGAGATAGGAGGTCATATTTGCACCCGGACGCCGGCGCGTGGCGGTGGCGGTGGGTGTTAAATATTGGGTGGAAAAACCGCTTACAGGTGCTGGGGCTTTTGCCGGTTCTGGTTTTTTGGCAGCCGCCGGTGCGGGGTTTTCTACTTTTGCCGGCTTTTCTTGTTTGGTTGTGGCTTTCTCTGCTGTTGCGGGTTTAGCTGCGGCTTTTGGTGCTGCCGTTTTGGCGGTTTCGGCTTTGGGGGCCGGCTGGCTGGCAGTCATGGCTTTTGCTGCTGGTTTTGCCTCAAATTCGTATGCGTATTCAGACTTTTTGCCGAAGCCTAATATTTTCCCCAAAAAGCCAAATATTCCGCCAAATATGTTTTTAAGAAAACCGAACATTGTATGATCTCCTAACTACTATACGAATGAACTCTTCTGTTATATATCCCGATGATACCGGAAACTGCTTTGAAGGTTCTTATCTTCCAGTATCCCGTTTTTGGTGCCGGTGGAATCTTAATGACCCGCGCTTTATTATGAAGTTATGTAAGGATTATTACAAGTAAACGATGAGTTTCTTTATAAAAATTAACAAAAAAGCGGTTAGACGCTGATAAACAGCTATACAGCGTTAAGAATTGCTGCTGAGGTAGTTAGTTCGTGAGAAACCAAACGAGCGTTTTCTGGTATTGCGGGTTTGACTGTGATTTGTGGAATTTAAAGAGGGATAAGTTGGAAAATTAACCATAGCCAGCTTTAAAGCTGTCATAAAGCCATTCAAAATAGCTAGAGTTAAAATTTAAAGTGTAATTAGGTGAAAAAGGCAAAATAATGATGAATAATTCACAAAAAGCTAATCCGATTTTACTGTTGCATGGTTTGTGGGATACAGAGGCAATTTTTCATCCCATGTCAAATTTTTTAAGCAAGTTAGGCTACTCGGTTTATAGTCTGAGTATGAATCCAAATAATGGAGATGTAGCGCTTGAAAAATTGGCAGAACAAGTGGCGATTTATGCGGCTAAGATTTTTCCAGAAAATCAGCGTTTTGATTTGCTGGGTTTTAGTATGGGTGGGATTGTTGGCCGGTATTATTTACAGCGACTTGGAGGTATTGAAAAGGTAGATCGTTTTATTACTATTGGCTCTCCTCATAATGGCACAGCTACGGCTTTTGGGTCTTTGCGTCCCGGTTGTATGCAAATGCGGATAGGGAGTTATTTTTTAGCAGATTTAAATCGAGATTTGACAGTTTTGAGCCAGATTAATTTTACTTCGATTTGGAGCCCTTATGATATGATGATTTTACCGGCTTCGAGTTCGATAATGCCGGTGGGTAAAAATATCCTAATTCCGGTTTTGTTTCATGGCTGGATGGCGGCGGATGAGCGAGTTTTAAAGGCTGTAATGGAGGAATTATCAGCGCCGTTGAAAGCAGAGAATAATCGTTTAAACTCCCTGAAAACAACAGTTCAGGAGAACCGCAAATAAATTATTTTTACATGAAAAATATTCGCTTTTCAACTGGACATAGCCCCAGAAACCTCTTCTAAATTTCTCAAGAGTTAAAAAATGCAAAAAAATCCAGTTGTGTTGGTGCATGGAATTTTTCGACCGGCCAGTATTTTTAACAAAATGTCTGCTTATTTATCAGAAAGAGGCTGGCCGGTTTATGCCTTGAATATGAAGCAATATAATGGCATCATTGGCTTAGATTTGTTGGCAAAACAAGTAGCAGAATATGTAGAAAATACCTTTCCCCCAAAACAGCCTATCGATGTAGTAGGTTTGAGCATGGGGGGAATTGTTAGCCGGTATTATGTACAACGCTTAGGGGGTATTGAAAGAGTACAAAGATTGATAACCATTGGTTCGCCGCATTATGGCACAAAAATGGCATATTTTTTGCCCTTACCAGGGTGTTTACAAATGCGTCCGGGTAGTTTGTTTTTGCAGGAATTAAATAAGGATTCTGAGATGTTAGGAAAGATAAACTTTACTTCGATTTGGACTCCTTATGATTTTATAATTGTGCCGGCGGCGAGTGCAGCACAAATAAGAATAGAAGAAACAAAAGAACTATTAGGAAAAGAAAAAAAAGTCTTGGTATTTGCCCATGCCCTGTTAGTGAGAAATAACAAAACATTACAAGCCGTAGCTGAAGCATTAAACGAACCGATATAATTGTAAATTTGTCTTAGCCAAAACGCCTATTTCCTATGAAAATAGGGAAATAAGCCGACGGTGGCACCCAATTAAAAATTAAAAAATATAACCAAATACAGAGATTTATTAAAAAATAAATTTTAATGGAGAGAATTCAGGATAACTAAGTTAAACTGTGGGCACCTGCCATCAATGAGGAGTTTAAGAAATGTTTTCTTTAGCAAAACGATGTCTTGCTGAATTTATAGGTACTTTTTGGCTTGTTTTAGGTGGATGCGGTAGCGCAGTTTTAGCCGCTGGCTTTACAGCCGATGGTGCAAAAATAGGTGAAACCGCCCTTTTTCCATTAGGCTTAGGATTTGTTGGAGTTTCCCTGGCATTTGGGCTAACTGTCTTAACAATGGCTTATGCAATTGGACACATTTCTGGGTGCCATTTAAATCCGGCAGTTTCCTTTGGGCTGTGGGCGTGCAAACGCTTTCCGGGCGGTGAATTGCTACCTTATATTGCTTCCCAGGTAGCCGGTGCAATTATTGCATCAGGCGTGATTTATTTAATTGCCAGTGGCAAACCTGGATTTAGTCTTTCTGGTTCCAATCCTTTAGCTACCAATGGATTTGGAGAACATTCACCCGGAGGTTATTCACTTTTAGCTTGCTTAATAACAGAAGTGGTAATGACCTTTATGTTTTTGATGATTATCTTGGGTTCAACAGATCGACGTGCCCCCCAACAATTTGCGGGAATTGCTATCGGTTTAGGTCTCACACTAATACACCTTATTAGTATTCCTGTGACCAATACTTCTGTCAATCCTGCCCGTAGTACCGGCGTAGCTTTGTTTGCAGGAACAGAATTGTTTTCCCAAGTTTGGCTATTTTGGATCGCCCCAATTTTAGGAGCAATATTAGCCGGTTTTGTTTACCAAACAGTATTTAGTGAAGCCGTGACGGGAACGCAGATAGAATAATCTCTCTAAGTAACGATTTTATGCTTAGAAAATAATTTTGCCTTCGGAATATCCGAGTTTTCTAAGCATAGATTTACAACAACATTCCGGCAATACAAGCCGTCATAAAACAAGCAATAGAACCCGCAATCATCGCCCGAATTCCTAAGCGCGCCAAATCAGCCTGACGTAGAGGTGCTAAGGCGCCAATGCCGCCAATTTGAATACCAATCGAGCCAATATTAGAAAAACCACAAAGTGCATAAGTAGTAATAATCGCAGCCCGTTCAGAAATCGCCTTTTTTTCCATCAACTCTTTTAAATCCAAATAAGCAATAAACTCATTTAAAATCGTTTTTTTGCCCAACAAAACCCCCACCTGACCACAATCAGCAAGCGGAATACCCATCAGCCAAGCCACCGGCCACATAACAAAAGACAAAACCCACTCTAAAGAAAGCTGAGGCAAATTGATTCCCGCGCCAACCCAACCCAAAAAAGCATTTAACATCGCCAATAAACCCAAAAAAGCAATTAACATCGCCGCCACATTTAACGCCAAAATTCCCCCATCTCTTGCCCCCGTCGCCACAGCATCCACCGCATTTGCATAGACTTTTTCCACCTTCAAAGTCACCTCACCGGCAGTCATCGACTTTTCAGTTTCCGGGTAAAAAATTTTAGAAATTGCTAAAGCAGCCGGTGCCGACATCACCGAAGCCGCAATTAAATGTTCTGCCGGCACCCCAAAACTAATATAAGCCGCCATAACCCCGCCGGCAATTGTCGCAAAACCCCCCGTCATCACCGCGTGCAACTCCGACATTGTTAAACTTTCTACAAAAGGCTTAATCAAAAGCGGCGCTTCCGTTTGCCCCACAAAAATATTAGCCGCACAAGAAAGCGTTTCCGAACCCGAAGTTTTCATCGTCCGGATCATTACCCAAGCCACCCATTGCACCACCCGCTGTAAAATTCCATAATGATAAAGCAGGGCAATAAAAGAGGAAAAAAACACAATAGTTGGTAAAACCTTAAAAGCAATCAAATGCTCACCAAAATTATCTCCAAAAACAAACTTAGCCCCCGCATCAGAAAAACTTAGAAACCCACTCACCGAATCTCCCAAAAACTTAAAAACCGCCAAACCCAGCGCCGTTTTTAAAATCACTACCGCAAAAATCAACTGTAAAGCAATTCCCCACAAAACCGGCCTCCAACGCACAGCACGCCGGTTCACCGAAAACCCATAAGAAATACCGACAAAAACCAACAACCCCAACAGAGAAATTAATCTTTCCATATTCTACGCAGTTGCCCTGCCCACCATAAATTTTTCTCTTGCAGCCAAATTAAACTCAAATACCCGACAATACCTGAGTCAAAAAAAGATACAATAGAAGTTTATAGCCATCTCAACCCCCCCGATTATGTCTTTGCCAATTGTTGCCGTTATCGGACGGCCAAACGTCGGAAAATCTACCCTCGTCAACCGCATTGCCGGCGGAAAAGACGCCATCGTGCATGACGAACCAGGCGTTACCCGTGATCGCACCTACCGAGGCGCATTCTGGCAAGACCGAGAATTCCAAATCGTAGATACCGGCGGCTTAGTATTTGACGACGACACCGAATTTCTCCCCCTCATCCGCGAACAAGCACTCGCTGCCCTTGTTGAATCAAAAGTAGCCATCTTTGTCGTAGACGGGCAAACCGGCCCCACCGATGCCGATGTTGAAATTGCCAGTTGGTTGCGAACTCAACCCGTCCCCGTGCTCCTCGCCGTCAATAAATGCGAATCTGTACAGCAAGGACTCATGCTGGCCGCTCAATTTTGGGAACTGGGAATAGGCGAACCCTACGCCGTTTCAGGCATACATGGAAGCGGTACCGGCGACTTACTTGATGCAGTCATTGAGTATCTCCCACCCACCAATGAACTACCCGAAACAAACGAAATTAAAGTTGCCATTGTTGGGCGTCCAAATGTCGGAAAATCCAGCATTTTAAATGCCTTTGTCGGCGAAAATCGCGCCATTGTTAGCCCCATTTCTGGCACCACCCGCGACACCATCGATACCATCGTTCAACACAAAGACCAAACCTATCGTCTTATTGACACCGCCGGCATTCGCAAAAAGAAAAACGTCGAATACGGGCCCGAATTTTTTGGCATCAACCGTTCCTTTAAAGCCATTCGCCGCGCCGATGTCGTTTTATTAGTAATTGATGCCTTGGATGGTGTAACAGAACAAGATCAAAAACTAGCCGGTCGCATCGAAGAAGACGGACGCGCCTGCATTCTTGTCGTCAATAAATGGGATGCAGTTCAAAAAGACTCCCACACCATTTATGAATACGAAAATCTCATCAAAACCCGCTTATATTTCTTAAATTGGGTACCGATGATTTTTGTTAGCGCCCTCACCGGCCAACGTATCCCCAACATTCTTGACCTCGTAAATACCGCCGCCGAACAACACCGCCGCCGCGTTTCAACCGCCGTCATTAATGAAGTGATAGAAGAAGCAGTCCGCTGGCACAGCCCCCCCACCAATCGTCAAGGCCGGCAAGGTAAAATCTATTACGGTACTCAAGTTACCAGTCAGCCACCTTGCATCGTTTTATTTGTTAACGAGCCCCAGCGATTTAATGATAACTACCGTCGCTATGTAGAAAGCCAATTTCGCAAACAATTAGGCTTCACCGGCAGTCCCCTAAAACTGCTATGGCGCGGCAAAAAAACCCGCGAGGCTGAACGAGAAACTTCTAACCGAGCCATAAGGTAACGATAGGAGATGGGCATAGATAGGGGCCGGTTTGTATCTATCATTTTTCAAATCACTTTGGTAGACCAAAAACCCAATCTCTTTACAAAAAGCTCCCCCCAACCTCCCTAAAAAAGGGGGGCTTTTCCAGTCTCCCCCGTTAATAAGGCAGTAGGAAAAATAAAATGCTATATTTTCCAATAAACAACCTTAAAAAACCATCCCCTACAGCCAAACCGCCAATCTTAAATTTTTAAAATCGACTCATGGATTTATTAAAATCTTTACCCATTGGCCTGTATCTCGAACAACCTGTTACCTGGCTTCATAAATTAGATCCTCGCGTCAAAATTGGTTGGTTGATGACATTTTTGATAGCCCCAATTTTAGCTAACCCCTTTTGGCGTCTTGGCTTAGTTATCTTATTAATTTTTCTTACCCTCACCGCTCGAATTCCGCTGCGAGTTTGGCGACAACAAATGGGGTGGTTATTAGGTTTATGTATTTTTGTTTTTATCTTCAGTTGCTTTGCCCCTGATGGTATGGGAACTAACTATCAACCCAGACTGCCGGTTAATGACATTACCTTTGCCCAACAACCGGCAACCTTACCCCCCCAAAAACAACCAGAACAAAACTCATGGTTTAAATATTTAGAATTTTGGAAAACCCCGCCAACCTCAAATCAACCAGCAACACTGGAACCCCAAAAACTACCTCAGCCAACAGATTATAACTACATTTTATTTCAGCAAGGGCCGGCTAAAATCACGCGAAAATCCCTAGATTTAAGCTTAAGCTTCAGTACCTTATTATTTACATTAATTTACAGTACAAATCTTTATTTATTAACCACAGCCCCAGAAGAAATCACCGCCGGTTTAGAGAGTTTTCTCGCACCTTTGAAATGGTTTAATTGGCCGGTGACAGAAATAGCCCTTACCCTCACCCTATCCTTACGTTTTATTCCCCTAGTGTTAGAAGAAATACAAAACTTAATTCGTTCCGTTTCCACAAGAGCGATAAACTGGAAAAAACTCGGCTTTAAAGGAGCCACCCAAGTCTGGTTAATCGTCGCCGAAAAACTTTTGCAAAACTTGCTTTTGAGAGCTTCCCAAATGGCAAGCGCCATGCAAGTAAGGGGATTTACCACCCCTAACGAACACCGCGTACAATGGCATCAATTACGCCTGAGAACAGGAGACTCTTTTGCCCTGATTAGCTTACTGGTATTGTGGGGGTTTCGCTTAATTTGGGGATGGGACACCTAACTTTTGTTGGGGAAATGTAGCAGACAAAATCGCCAGCTTTATTCAAAGTAAATTCACATTTAATTAAAATTGTCAACCCCCCTGAGTTCATATTTTCTTGAGGAGAAATTGGGAGGGGAGTCTTTTTCCTAAATATGGGCCTTTTAATTGCTCTTAAACCCATCTTCTCACCTCAACAACCCAACTCAACCATAAACCCAGACAGCAATCCCGAAGAAAAAGCGTAAAAATCAGAGCAACAAGGCAAAATTCTGTCAAACTCTTAAGCAGCCATCCAGACAAACTTCCCAGAACACTTATAAATTTTGTTCCCAAACAAGAAAAACTCAACAAAACCCTAGCATTGAGAGACATTTTCCCATAAATTTAAAATTGGAAATCTGGAGATAAATTACATTGACCGTTTACCTGGGAACAGATATCGTTTATATTCCTAGAATTCAAGCAGCAATAGACCGCTTTGGCCAGCGATTTTTGTTTCGGGTGTACACCAAGGCAGAACAGCAACACTGTACTGCCCGCGCCAACCAACCCCGCACCACAGCCACGCGCTACGCGGGACGTTGGGCAGCCAAAGAAGCCATCGCCAAAGCCCTTGGCACCGGCTTTAAAGGAATCTCCTACACCGACATCGAAATTCAAAGCTTGCCAAACGGTGCACCGCAAGTCTGCTTGTATGGAAAAGCAGCCGAAGTTGCAGCCAACTGGGGAAACTGCTGCTGGCAAGTCAGCATCAGCCACGATGGGGACTATTCCCAGGCAACAGCAATCGTAGTATGCCAGCCGTCGATCAACGCGGCAGCCACAGCACCCGCAAGCACAACCCCCCTGCCTTGCGCTTAAACCTTCACCACTTTGAGAGGCTAGCAAAACACTCAATGGAAGGAGAAACCTACCTGAATCATCCTACCTTTGGCCTGCTTTACCGGGTCTGTATCGTAGGAGATTTTCAGGAATTATTCACCACCCTTTACGCACAACGCTTGTTTTTTTTAGTAACAACCGGCCCCGGAGGCGTAAAATTTGAACCATTAGGCCGCTCCGACGCTCGCCTGATGGTAGAAAACCGTTTACGCTTGTTGCGGCGCACCGGCCAGCAAAAAGAATACGAGCAACTACAGCACGTCCACCAACGAACCTTTCTCTAACTGTCTGCTAAGCGGGCGTGGCTGTCTCAAGTAAACCATTCAAAAAATCCCAGAATGTCTATTGCCGAAAGCATTGCTAAGATCCGAGCCTCCTTAAGTGAGGAAGTTCGTCTCATCGCCGTCAGCAAACAAGTGCCGACCGAAGCCATGCGAGAAGCATACAAAGCCGGCATTCGAGATTTTGGCGAAAGTCGCATCCAGGAAACCGAAACCAAACAAAAATTGCTGGAAGACTTGCCAGATATCACCTGGCATCTGATCGGCCACCTGCAAACCAACAAAGCCCAAAAAGCTTTACAGCTATTCCAATGGATTCACTCTGTCGATAGCTTAAAACTCGCCCAACGTCTCGACCGGCTCGCGGCAGAACTAAATGTCACTCCCCAAGTGTGTCTGCAAGTAAAACTCACAGATGATCCCCATAAACACGGTTTTACACAGCCACAATTACTTGAAGAACTGCCTGCCCTCATCGAGTGCCATCACCTCTCAATTCAAGGCTTGATGGCAATTCCGCCCCTAGGACTCAATGAAGGGGAAACCTTGACTTTGTTTGAAAATGCCAGCCACCTCGCCCAAGATATTCGCCAACAATGGCCCCAACTACCCCTGCGGGAACTGTCTATGGGAATGTCAGGGGACTATCATTTAGCCGTCAAAGCCGGTTCGACAATGGTAAGACTAGGCACGATTTTATTTGGAGAGCGCGGAGCATAATTTGAAAGCAGACAAATAAAAGTTGCCAATGGGTGTAAAATAAACTGTGACTTTGGGAGCAAGCAACCGCTTGTGACGCTCGATTTTATGGGCTATGCAAAAAGTAATAAGCCAGAGAAATTCTAATAAAACGAGTTCCCAAAGCAGAAAATCCTGTCAAGCCTGCTCAAAACTACCAAGAAGCAATCAACGCATCTTTAAAAACTTCCGTTACTTTGTTATAAAAATCGCGGAAGCAATCTGTAAAAACTCTTTACTTTTTGCCAAAATAACCCTAGTTGTGATGGAGCGTCCGACGTGAATAGCATTTTTTCAAAACTACGAGATTTCGTAGGTCTAAATCAGCCGGTTGATTACGAATATGACTACGAGGAAATGGAAGGAGACAGATATCAAAACGTCTACCCCCAAGAAACTGCCCCCGCACCGGCAGCCGATACCACAAACCGCAGCCGTCTGCGTGATCAATCTCTCGCCGGAACAAGTACAGCTATGATGGGATCAACGTCGGGAATGGGTTCAGCTATGAGTAATGTAATCGGTATGCCAGGAGCCGCTAACGGTATTTCAGAAGTGTTGGTGATGGAACCTCGCTCTTTTGAAGAAATGCCCCAAGCCATTCAAGCACTGCGTCAGCGCAAGTCTGTGGTACTCAATTTGACGCTGATGGACCCAGATCAAGCCCAACGCGCTGTCGATTTTATCGCCGGTGGTACTTACGCCCTTGATGGCCATCAAGAACGCATCGGCGAAAGCATTTTCTTGTTCACGCCTAGCTGTGTTCAAGTCAGCACTCAAACCGGTGTGGTGCATGATGTTCTCCAACCTCACCTGCGCCCCACCACTCGGCCAGCCGGTCAAGCCCCTTGGACTCCTGAGCAAGTCAGAATGGCTCAATAATTCTTTGATTCGTTAAAAAGTCAGTGTTAGGGCGTCAGTCAGACGTAAAATCAAAAATTGACTGCTAATTGACACCTCAAACCTGACTTTTGACCCATGACAATTAAATTCGGTATGATCGGCGGCGGGATAATGGGCGAAGCGCTCTTATCTCGCCTTGTTTCTAAGAGCATTTACCAACCTTCAGAAATTTTAGTCAGCGAACCCAACCAGGCTCGGCGTTCATTTTTAGCTCAACATTATGGTGTTGGTGTCACCGGCGATAACCGTTCTGCTGCTTGTGCTACAGATGTTTTGCTCTTGGCGATTAAACCCCAGATTTTTGAGATTGTCCTTAGCGACTTGGCCGATACTTTATCTAGTTTTCCTGAAGAAATCGCCCCGGTGGTGGTGTCTATTTTAGCCGGCACTCCTCTGAGTAAACTTGAGAGTGGTTTTCCGGGGTGGCCGGTGATTCGTGCTATGCCAAATACCCCCGCAACTGTTGGCTCCGGCATCTCTGCAATTACTGCCGGTACTTGCGTCCAACCTCACCATCTCGATTTTGCCCGCCAAATTCTCCAAGCAGTTGGGGATGTTGTCGAAGTTCCCGAATCAATGATGGATGCTGTCACCGGCCTTTCTGGTTCTGGCCCCGCTTATGTATCAATTCTTATCGAAGCCTTGACAGATGGCGGCGTTTATGCTGGTTTACCTAGACCCATAGCGGCCAAACTTGCTCTGCAAACCGTTTTGGGAACCGCCACCATGTTACACGAGACTAAAATGCACCCCGCTGAATTGAAAGATCGCGTCACCAGTCCGGGGGGGACAACCATTGCCGGACTCGCTCAACTTGAAAAAGCCGGTTTTCGTTCTGCCTTAATTGAAGCTGTTAAAGCGGCGGCGCGGCGCTCACAAGAACTCGGCAGCTAAGACGATTTTCGATTTTGGATGCAAGGGTTTTAGATGCCCAAATCTTGCTTATCTGACGATTTTAAGCTTGAATTTTTACATTTAAAATTGCAAAAATATTCCTTGTCTTTGGATGCAAGGGTTTTAAATGCCAAAAATCTTTATCCGCAGAAAATTTTCTGCTGTAGATCATAGCACACACCTCAACACCACGCCTAATCTAAAACTCTCCATCCAAAATCTCCCACAAATTCTAAAATCTAAAATCATTAAACTCTCCCAAAAAAAAATAAATTTAATAGCCTTAAAAACAGGCTAACCCATCATTTAAAATTCTCACGGGCAACTCTTTTAATAGACTCCTAGTAGCTACAAGCACAACAGTAATCTATCCAAAGATTAAGCAAACATTTATTTCTGGAGATAGAGTTTCCTTTCTATTTCATCAAATATAAAAGAATGAGAAGGGTGCCATAAGTGTTTTAAAAGCAACAAAAATCGCTAAAAAATAGGTTCTAAACCTTCTTACCATAGCCCCAATAAAACCTCAAAATCGCCTTTTCGCGGTTAGAATTCTTGCGTCTAAAAAGCTGAAATTATTTGACGCAACACAGAATGTTTACAGTCCAGCTTTTCAGGCAAGAAAGGCAACTTTACAACAAATAGGAACAACATCTACCATGCAATCAACTCAAGCCACAAACGAAAATGATGTCCTTCTAGGAACACCTAACCAGGATGTATTACAAGCCAATCAAGGCAACGACGTTATTGTTGGTTTGCCAGCAGGCGATAACACTTTTGGCAACCAAGGTAATGACTTACTCAGCGGCAACGAAGGCCCGGATACCATTGCCGGCGGCAAACAAAAAGATACCCTCCAAGGTGGCAAAAACAACGATTATTTACTTGGTCAAATTGACAATGATGCTATCGCCGGCAACATCGGAGATGACATCGGCATTGGTGGAGAAGGAAATGATACCATTTTTGGCAACACAGGCAGAGAATGGATAGGAGCCAACATCGGCAACGATTTTATTTATGGCGGTAAAGATAACGACACCGTACACGGCGGCAAAGATCAAGACTATATTTCTGGCGATTTAGGTGATGATGCACTCTGCGGAGACATCGGCGATGATGTTGTAGTTGGCCGCGAAAACAATGACTTAATGTTTGGCAATGTAGGTAGAGACTGGTTAGGAGGAAACGTCGGCAACGATATTATTTATGGTGGCAAAAATAATGACACTGTGCACGGCGGTCAAGATAACGATGAAATTTATGGCGATCTTGATAATGACGAACTTTGTGGCGATTTAGGAAATGACTTAGTTTCGGGTGGCACCGGCACGGATACTATCTGCGGAAATGCCGGGGATGACTCGCTTTTTGGCAATGAAGAAGCCGACACAATGTATGGCGGACAAAATAATGATGTGATACATGGCGGACAAGGTAATGATGTAATTTATGGCGATTTGGGCAACGATTCACTTTATGGTGATATTGGTGCGGATACCGTTTTTGGGGGCGTTGGGGATGATACTTTTGTAATCGGTCTTCGTAATGATGTGCCCGGATATCGCAGCACCGGCGGGCCGCAAATTATGGATGCCGACTGGTTGACAGAATTTGGCACCGGGAATGATGTTATTTCTTTAATTGGTGGTTTAACTTTTGACCAGCTTAATATTTTCACCGGCACAGATCAGTTTGCCGGTTATACCATTATTCAAGAGAAAGTTTTGGGTGAATATTTGGCAATTTTACCCGGCGTTAGCGTTAATTCTTTGGTGGGTGATGGCAATTTAATTCGATTTAATCCTTCAGCCAATTCTAATGGCGGTGGTGGTGGAACTCCGACAACGCCAATTGTTGATAACGGTGCTGGAACTCCGACAACTCCGACAACTCCGATAACGCCAGCACCCACACCAACACCGGCACCCACACCAACACCTGAACCCACACCAACACCGACACCGACTCCGGGGGTTGATGATGGGGGTGGGGTAACACCGACACCGACACCGGCACCAGCACCAGCACCGGCACAGGAACCAGCACCAGCACCGGCACCACCAGCTAACTCTGCACCTACAGTAGGAGATATTCCTAATCAAGTTGTTAATCAAAACGCGCCGGTTAATCCCATTCCGCTGACAGTTAGCGATTCTGAGACGGCACCGGCAACACTTACCTATAGCCTGACTTCAACCAATCCCAACTTAATCCCCAATGAAACTCTTTCCGTCAACACAACCGGCCCAAGCCCGACAATAAACTACACCCCCACCGCCGGTCAATTTGGCACCACTACCATTACTTTGACGGTGAGGGACGGTACAAACACAACGATTGAAACCTTTAACGTCACTGTTAACGCGCCGCCTGTGGCCACCGCAGATACAACCGGGCCGGTATTGTTACGCAGTCCTTATGAAATACCCGTTGCAACTTTACTGGCAAATGATACAGACCCAGATAACGGTCAACTTAGCATTACGCAGGTAACGAACGGCACCGGGGGCACGGTTTCTTTGCAAAACGGTGTTGTGACGTTTATTGCCGACACAAACTTTACCGGCAATGCAACGTTTAACTATACCCTTTCTGATGGCTCTGCAACGGCCACCGCTGCTGTGACTGTGCCGGTTACAGCGCAAGTGCAATTAAGTTCTATTGCCACCGGCCAAGGCATTCCAGCAGATACGGGGGGTTTTGCCGTGTTGGGTGAAGCTGGAGGTGATAATGCTGGTAACTCTGTAAGTTGGGCCGGCGATGTCAATAATGATGGTTTGATGGATGTTATCGTTGGTGCGTCTCGTGCAGATGTTGCGGGGGCGGGGGATGCTGGAAAAGCTTATGCTGTGTTTCTGGTAGCCAACGGTACAACGATTAATTTAAGCAATATTTCTGCCGGCAATGGCGGGTTTGTGATGAATGGCGAAGCAGCCGACGACCGAGCAGGGTTTGAAGTAAGCACTGCCGGTGATGTTAATGGTGATGCCATTGGGGATATGATCGTCAGTGCGGTTGGTGCCGATTCCAATGGTATAACCAATAGCGGTAGAGCTTATGTGGTGTTTGGTAAAAGTGATGGCGCACCGGTTAATTTCGCTCAACTGGGGGCTGCCGGCGGTGGCGGTTTTGCCATTAATGCAGAAACGGCTGATGATGAAACCGGTAATTCTGTGAGTAATGCCGGTGATGTTAATGGCGATGGTTTGGCTGATTTAATTATTGGTGCACCGCGTGCGGATACGCCGGGGGGTGTGAATGCCGGTAAGGCTTATGTGGTATTTGGCAAAACTAATAACACAGCGGTGAATTTAACGGATATAGTCGCTGGGGTTGGCGGTTTTGTGATGAATGGCGAGTTTGCTGGCAATAGCACCGGCCTTTCTGTGCGGACGGCGGGTGATGTGAATGGCGATGGCTATGCTGATGTGATTGTCGGTGCGGCTGGTTCGGATGCAAACGGTGGTGATGCTGGCATAGCCTATGTGGTTTTTGGCGGTCGCACTACGACAACGGCAATTAATTTGATTGATGTGCGGGCCGGTGTTGGTGGGTTTGCGATGGTTGGGGAAGCTGCTGGAAACCGCACCGGCACGTCTGTTAGCACGGCTGGGGATGTCAATTCGGATGGCTTAGCTGATTTGATTGTTGGCGCGACAGGTGCGGCGTCTACGGCGCAACAAGCAGGTAAGTCTTATGTCGTGTTTGGCAAAACTGATGGAACTCTGATTAATATGAGTTCGATATCTGCGGGAAGTGGCGGTTTTGCGATTATTGGGGAGTCGGAAGAAGACCGTATTGGCCGGCCTGTTCGTGCGGCAGGAGATGTGAATGCGGATGGTTTTGGGGATGTGATTATGGGATCGAATCTTTCTGATCCCAATGGCACGGCGTCGGGTAAGTCTTATGTTGTGTTTGGTAAGTCAGATACGGCGAATGTTTCTTTAACCGGCGTTGAGTCGGGACTTGGCGGTTTTGTGATGTTGGGTGAGTCGCCTTCTGATTTTGCGGGGAATGGTACTCGCACGGCGGGGGATGTGAATGGCGACGGTTTTTCTGATCTGATTACCGGTGCTCCTGGGGCCGGCCCAGAAGGTTTAAATGCTGGTAAGGCTTATATTGTCTACGGCGGTAATTTCTCTGCTGTGGTGACTCAACAGGGAACTGCGGCGGCTGATGCTTTGACGGGGACTACTGCTGCTGATGTTTTGGTTGGCGGTACCGGCAATGATACGCTAACTGGGGCCGGTGGTTTGGATGTGCTTTATGGCGGTGGCGGTGATGATGTGATTGCAATTTCGGATGCCGCTTTCCGTAGTTTTGATGGCGGTTTGGGCACGGATACGCTGCGTTTGGATGCTGCGGTTAGTTTGGATTTAAACGCTGTTAACAGCCGTATTACTAGCGTGGAGCGTATTGATCTTACTGTGGCCGGTGCGAGTTTGGCGCTTACTGGTATGAGCTTAATGGCTTTGTCGGATATAAGCAATCAGCTTGTTGTTGATGCTGTGGCCGGCAGTTCTGTTAGCTTGACTGGTGGCGGTTGGACTAATGCTGGCTCGACAGTTCCCGGTTATACCACTTACACTCAAGGCAATGCGACTTTGCTTTTGGATGCGGAGATCACTGCTCAAATTGTTTAAGGGTTTGACTTGAATTTAAAAAACCCGGTTTTTTCAGGAAAAGCCGGGTTTTTCAGTTGATTTTCGCTGAATTTCTGTTTGGGTTTATTTGCTTTGTTGGTCTGGGTTTGATTCTGATGAGTTTACTTTGGGAACCCAGTTAGGTGCGTCGGCGTTTTCCCAACCAGCGGGTCTTTTGGAGTTATACCAGGCAATTGAGCCAATGACTACAGCGGCGAGAAAGCCTACTCCCAACACTCCGAAATATGCAGTTTTGAGGGTTTGAGCGTAAGCCGCATCGGTGGCGATTGCCAGTAATAATGACATTTTTTTGTTTATCCTTTTTGTTTAGTTTCTGCGAATTTACCATGAAAATTAACAGTTTTCAATCCCCTAAACCGGCTTTTCGCTGTTGGCTTTTTTTGCTTCATATTAAAAAGGTTAGAGCCAAAAACTCCAACCTTTTGTTTTATGGGGGTTATTTAGTTGTTAAATTTCTGAATTTTTGGGTTTATAGGCTGCTCAACCAACCAATTAAACCATGTCCGGTAATTACTTCTAAGGCTAACAGCGAAACAAAACCAATCATTGCTAACCGGCCATTGATTTTTTCTGAGCGTTCGTTGAAGCCAAGTTGTTTACGGTCGTCTACATAAACTTGGGGTTCAATTGCAAAGTTATTTAAGAGTTCGCCGTGATCTACAACATAGCGGGTTTTCATTGTTTTTTCCCTTTGGTTTTTTATTTGTAACTTAATGTTACGCAATGTAAAGTTTTGTTGCAATCCTGAAAAAGTGAGGGAAACCGTACAACATAAGGGAGGCAAACCGTATATATAATTAATTTTTGGTTTGACTTTGTGCAAAGTTGGATGATAAAAGCTTTTGTTTAAGGCTGTTTAAAGGTTTAATCTGTAGTGTTTATAAAGGTAAAATGAAAAAAATTTTAATTTTGGGTGGAACGGGGGATGCGTCGGAGTTGGCGCGCAGAGTGGCGTTGTTGGAAGGTGTAGAGGTGATTTCTTCGTTGGCGGGACGAACTCGCAAACCGGCAGAGGTGGCTGGAAATGTGCGGGTGGGGGGTTTTGGCGGTGAGGCTGGGTTAGGAGAATTTTTACAAAACGAAACAATAGATTTGGTGGTTGATGCGACACATCCGTTTGCGCGCTGCATTTCGTTTAATGCGGCGGCGGCTTGTTTGGCGTGTGGGGTCGAGCATTTGATGTTAATTCGACCGGCTTGGGAAAAAATGGAGGGAGATCAATGGATTGAGGTAGAAAGTAATGAGATGGCGGCGCAGGTTTTGGCGGGTTTTAAACGGGTTTTTTTAACAATTGGCCGGCAAGAGTTGGCGGTTTTTAGTAATCTGCCGGATATCTGGTTTTTGATGCGGATGATTGACCCACCGGCACCCCAAATGCGAATTCCCAAGGGTGAGTTATTGTTGGATAAAGGGCCGTTTTCTTTGGCGGACGAAAGAGCGTTATTAGTTAAATATAAAATTGACGTTATTGTTAGTAAAAATAGTGGGGGAGAGGCGACTTATGCAAAGATTGTAGCGGCGCGGGAGTTGGGGAAGCCGGTTGTGATGGTTGAGCGTCCGCCGGTGCCAGGGGGTGAAGTTGTGACGGATGTGGAAAGTGCTTATTTATGGATTTTAAAGAAATTATTTCAATGATAAAAACCCGGTGTCTTAAAGAAACCGGGTCTCGGAAATTGGCTTTTTTTTAAATTAAGCTTCTTGCCAAAGTTGGCGAACACGACCTTCGGGAAGCCAACCGGCAATTTCTTGAATTCGCTCCTCAGATAACTCATCTTTGGTAGCAGAAAAAACGGCTTTAATGACTTTTTCGCGGTCTACAATTGGCTGTCCGCCTTCATTGGCGACGCGGAATAAAAAGCGATCTGAGTCAATTTTAAAAATGCCTGGGCCCTGCCAAGGTGGACGAACCCGACTCAGGAACCTTACGATAGGATTGCTATCTTTCCAAATGTCGGAAATTTCCATTTGGAGCACTTTTTCGTCGGTTTCCATTACTTTTTCATGCAGTTCTGCTTCGACGCGATCTGCTGCTTCGGTTGTCATCATGTCGCGCATGACACGATAAACAATTTCCGTCATGTCTCTGGCGTCGTAGGGATCGGCAAGTCCCCCTTGCTGCATGACTTTTTCGAGAAATGAGCGATGCTCTTCTGGAATAAGCACTCGTTCATCTTCTATTTCTGTGGGATCTATTTCTGGATAATGCTTGTTTTGAACATCCATTTCTAACCACCTTTTGATGTTTTAATCAAAATATGCGTTTCCCCTACACTTTGTCATATTTGTATAATTTTTTACTTCAATCTAAAGGTTGAAATTGGCCGCTGCTTGCTTTTGAGTCTTTGGAGAGAGGTATCGTATTTTGAGGGATTTTTCATCTATCAAAAGGTTGATTTATTAGTTCTTTATAACTACCCATTGTGTCACCGGCGCCATTGCTTTCCAGCCTAAAAATTTACCAATGGGTTCGGCCCTTTGTATGGCAATTCTGCTTAAGGTTCCGCCGAGTTGTTGTTGCCATTCAAAGATTTTTTGCTCACTTTCAATGGTAACAGCGTTTGCTACTAACCGGCCTCCAATTTTTAAAGAATTCCAGCAAATTTCAAATAACTGTTCAGTTGTCACTCCTCCCCCGATAAAAATAGCATCAGGTTGAGGTAAGTCTGTGAGAATTGCCGGTGCTTTTCCTGCAATAATTTTGAGGTTAGGAACGCCTAAAGCTGCGGCATTATCTGCGATGTATTGCAGTCGGGTGGCATTTTGTTCTATAGCTATTGCTAAACACCGGCTATGACTTCGCATCCATTCGATACTAATGGAACCACAACCGGCCCCCACATCCCACAATAATTGTCCGGGTAAAGGTGAAAGTGCGGCTAAAGTTACGGCTCTAATTTCACGTTTTGTGAGTTGTCCGTCATGGTGATAAGCGTTATCTGGCAGGCCGGCTAACCGCGAATATCCGATATTTTTTTCTTCAGAAATACACTCAACTGCAATGGTATTTAAATCGGCAATTTCTGGAAAATTCCAGTCAGCCGCCACGCCTTCTATAATTTGCTCTAATTCTCCCCCTAAACGTTCTAAAACGATAATTTGGCTTTGTTTAAATCCGGCTTTATTTAAAATTTCGGCGACAAGTTGGGGCGTAGATTTTCCAGCACTTAAAATTAATAATTTTGCCCCTGGATAAAGCACAGCGTTGAGTAAATTTGGATCTCGACCACATAAACTTAACATTTCCACTTCGGCAAAACACCAACCTAAGCGAGAACAAGCCAAACTAAAAGCAGAAAAATGGGGAATAATTGACATTTCCGAAATAGGAATTCTGCGGGTTAAGGTTGCGCCAATGCCGTAAAACATGGGGTCGCCGCTGGCAAGCACACAAACGCTTTTTCCGCGTTTTTTAATGATTTCTTCAATGGTGGTTTCTATGGGGGAATTCCACAGCAGTTTTTCTCGTGTATCGGTGGGGGGAAGCATGGCTAAATGCCGGCTTCCACCAATAATAATTTCGGCGTTATTTAAGAGAGTTTTGGCTAGGGTAGAAAGGCCGGTTATTCCGTCTTCACCAATGCCTATAACTGATAGCCATTTTTCGCTTTGGGGTGTTATATTAGCCGAGATTGGAGAGGTGTTAAGAGGAAGCATAGAGGTAAAAAATACAAAATTAACTAACCAGATTTTTGCATTTTAGCACCGGCCTTGTCGCCTTTTTTAAATGTTTCAAAAAAAGCAGAATTAGAAATTGAGTTTTGTTCTAGCGCCTCAACTCAAGGTATTCTTTAAAAATAATCGGCTTTTTAGAAGATAAGCATGGTATGCTTTTTTGGCTTGGGGTAAAAAAACATTTTTGGATCTCAAGATACCCTAAAGTGGTATATTTGGGGAAAATCAATCGGTTCTGGCGGGGGTCAGTCGTCAGACGCAAGGGGGAAAGTTCGGTGGAAATCCGGCGCTGTCCCGCAACTGTGATGAGGCTGTCTGTCAATCTCTGAGTCAGGATACCCACCGATAACAAAGGTTAATTATGTCGTCATCTGCGAGGTACGGGTGAAAATGAGTTCTGGATTAGTTCAGGTTAAAAAAAATCAGGAAGTGTCAAAAACTAGCTCTTTTTTGTTAAGAATTGGTATTATTTGTGCGGGTACTGGCGTTAATTTGCTTGGTTTTATGATGCCGGCTTCTGCACATCACGCAATGGATGGAAAGCTGCCAATTAATGCTTTTCAGGGATTTATTTCTGGTTTAGCGCATCCGGTAATTGGAGTTGATCATTTGGCGTTTGTTGTGGCGGTTGGATTGTTGGCTGCAACAACGCTTCAAGGAATTATGATTCCGGTGGCATTTGTATTAACAGCTATGTTAGGAACGGCATTACATTTAATGCAAATAGCTGTTCCAGGTGTGGAGTTATTGGTTTCGGCTTCCTTGGTTTTATTTGGCATTTTCTTGGCGATGAAAAATACGCCTAACCGCCTGATTGTTACGGGTTTGGCTGCGATTGCCGGCTTGTTTCACGGCTACGCCTATGGTGAAGCAATTTTTGGGGCTGGAATGACAGAAGTTATGGCATATTTAGCAGGGTTTACTGTTATTCAGCTTGTCATTTCAATGGCTGCATTGTTTGTGGGTAAAGCAGTTTTGAAACATACCTCAAAAGATGAACCGGCCTTGACATTGCGGTTTGCCGGCTTTGTGATTTTGGGTGCCGGTGCAGCATTTTTGACTTCGGAAATTGTGGCGACGTTATTGCCGGTTTAAGCGAAAATATAGCGTTGTTTTAAAAACTGATTGTAGGGATGGGTTTACCGACAACTGCGCCACCCAAAAAAATCAAGGTTAAACCCACCTCTACAACTATTAAAAATTTTTGTTCTTGAATTTCTCAGCGGCGATGGAAAAAAGCGATTGTTTGGTGCAATTTTCTCAAAAAATGACTTGTCCGGGGTTATTTTATGGCACTTCTACCTTTGACGGCATTTTATCGCGCATTCGCCTTGCCGGTGGAATGCTAAATGCTCAACAAGCGCGAGAAGTTGCCAATTTTTCCGAACAATTTGCAGACGGTTTTATTCAACTCACAAATCGTGCAAACTTCCAATTTCGCGGAGTTTCTCAAAACCTCCCTGAAAAAGTTTTCAGAAATTTACAAGCCTTAAAACTTGCCGCTGCTACGCCAAAAATTGACCATCTGCGTAATATCATGGCAAGTCCGACAGCGGGAATAGATACTCAGCAATTAATTGATACTCGTCCGCTGGTGAATGCTTGGGATGAAACGCTTTCTAATTATCCAGAATTAGGGGAATTGTCCGCTAAATTTAGTGTAGGATTTGATGGCGGAGAATCGGTGCCGGTTTACCATCATCCTAATGATATTTGGTTTATCGCCACCGGCCTAAATCAAGACGTTTATTTTCGCTTGTATTTGAATGCCGAAAAGCGTGGAAACCTGGTTAACACCGGCATTCTTTTAGAACCAAAACAATGCCTGCCATTCACCCTTGCACTTGCCAAAACTTACCTAGAACTTTCCCCAGAAATTCCCAAAAAAACCGGCAACAGTAAACCACGTTTGCGGCAAATTATAGCACACTTTGGCAGAGAATTTTATCTCGAAAAAGCAAAAAGCCTGCTAAACTTTCCGCTGACACGCAACTTTGACTTGCCAGAATTACCGCCAGAAAATCTGGGAGAATACCGGCATATTGGCATTCATCCCCAACGACAAGCAGGATTATTTTATCTAGGAATTGTCATTCCAATTGGCCGGCTTCAAGCATCCCAACTAAAAAAAATAGCCGAATTATCCGAAATTTATGGCAGCGGAAACCTGAGACTTACACCTTGGCAAAACTTGCTAATTCCTGATATTTCAAAACAAAAAATTACTCAATTACAGCGAGAAATAGAAAACCTCGGATTATCTGATTCACCAATTCATCCTTATGCCGGCTTGGTTGCCTGTGCCGGTAGCAAAGGCTGTGCAAGTTCTGCCACAGACACCACCAATCATGCCTTAATTTTAGCCGAACATTTGCAACAACAAAACCTTGACATCCCCTTAAAAATTCACTTCACCGGCTGCCCAAAATCCTGTGCCAAACATACCCCCAGCGACATCACCTTATTAGGCATAAAACACGAGGAAAATCAAGAATTTTATCAAATTTATGCAGGATACAACCCCGAATCATTTGGAAAACAAATTTACGAAAACGTAAGTTTCCCTCAAATTCCAAAACTCATAGAACGAATGCTAAAAGCCTATCAAAAAACGCGAATTAACCCCCAAGAAACCTTTAGCGAATTTACAAACCGCCATCACCCAGACGAACTCAGAAAATTATTTCAATAATCTGTCATTTGCCAATTTTTTAACACCCAATCAGCAATCCCCAAAAAATTGATATGCTTGAATACATCCGTAAGGGCGAAGACATTTACCGTAAATCTTTCCAAATTATCCGAGAAGAAGCAAACCTCGAAATATTACCACCAGACTTAGCAAAAATAGCCGTCCGCATGATTCACGCCTGTGGGATGATTGATATTGTCAGCGAAATAGAAGCCTCCCCCGATGCCGTAAATTCCGCCAAAAAAGCCATCAATAACGGAGCACCAATATTGTGCGACTCAAAAATGGTAGCAGAAGGAATAACAAAGGCAAGATTACCGGCAGAAAACCCCATCATTTGTACATTAAATGACCCCCAAGTTCCAGCAATTGCCAAACGCATTGGAAACACCCGATCCGCCGCAGCCTTAGAACTTTGGAAACCCCATTTACAAAACGCAATTGTTGTGGTAGGAAACGCACCAACCGCCTTATTTTATTTACTAGAAATGTTAGATAATGGTGTGGAAAAACCCGCCGCTATTTTAGGCTTTCCAGTAGGATTTGTTGGCGCCGCCGAATCAAAAGCAGAACTCGCAGCAAATAGCCGAGGAGTGCCCTTTATTACATTACATGGCCGGCGGGGAGGCAGCGCCATTGCCGCCGCCGCAGTCAACGCTTTAGCAAAAGAGGAAGAATAATGCAAACCGGCAAACTTTACGGATTAGGAATTGGCCCCGGAGACCCCGAATTACTCACCCTAAAAGCCTATAAAATCTTATCAAAATCACCCGTTATTGCCTATCCACTTTCCCCCAACGGAAAAACCCTAGCGCGGTCAATTGTTGCCCAATATCTGCAACACAACCCGATAGAAATTCCCATGTATTTCCCCTTCAAATTAGAAGAATCATCCGAACCTTATTACGACAAAGCCGCTGAAAAAATTGGCGAATATCTCCAACAAGGATTAGACGTAGCCGTATTATGTGAAGGCGACCCATTTTTTTATGGCACTTTCATGTATATATTCAACCGGCTTTCTGATAAATTCCCCACAGAAGTCGTCCCCGGAATTTCTTCCATGATGGGAAGTGCATCAGCTTTAGGAACCCCCTTAACCTACCGAAATGATGTATTTATGGTATTATCTGCCATCTTGCCGGCAGAAGTTTTAGCAGAAAAATTAGCCCACGCAGATGCAGCCGTTATTATCAAATTAGGCCGGCATTTTGGCAAAGTTTATCAAGTCTTAAAAGACCTAAACTTAAACCATCGTGCTCGCTATATCGAACGCGCTACCAGCGAACATCAACGGCTTGCAGATATTAATCAAATAAGCCCCGAAGAAGTCCCCTATTTTTCAATGATTGTCATCCCCAGTAAGTGGCAACCGTAAACGTGAACCATCGATCCCCCGCCCAATTTTCCGCACAATCCCCCGCAATTATTATCCTCGGTCAAAATAGCCTTTCTGTCGCCAGACAAATTTTGACCGTTTTGCCAGAAGCCAAAATTTACGGCTTAGCAAATCGCACCCAAAACGTCGATATTTCCTTTAATAACTTTGGCGAAACTCTCAAAGAATTATTCAGCCAAGGCACTCCTATTATTGGCATTTGTGCCGCCGGCATTCTCATCCGAATTCTTGCACCTTTGCTATCAAACAAATGGCAAGAACCGCCCGTTTTAGCCATTGCTGAAGATGGCAGCGCCGTAGTTCCTTTATTAGGAGGATTGCAAGGAGTTAATCACTTAGCCCGTCAAATTTCCGCCGGTTTAAACGTCGCCCCCGCCATCACCACCACCGGCGAAATACGCTTTCAAACCACCCTTTTATCCCCCCCCACCGGCTACCATTTAGCTAACCCTGATGACGCCAAAACCTTCATCTCTGATTTATTGGCCGGTGACAGCTTAAAAATCCTCGGAAATGCCCCTTGGTTAACCGAAAGCAAACTACCCATTTCCCCAGATGGAAACCTAACAATTTTAATCACAGAACAATTAATTACTCCCCCTAAAAACTGCCTAATTTATCATCCAACCACCATAGCCCTAAGCTTTTTACCCGACCCCCAAACCACCCCCGCATCTGCAATTAATCAACTGCAAGAAATCCTCACTCAAAATCAATTATCACCCAAATCTCTCTCGGCAATTTTCACCCTTGATAGAGATGTAAATCATCCCGCCGTTGCCGAAATTGCTCAATTTTTCAATATTCCAATTCGCTTTTTTCCTCAAGCAGAAATTCCAGAAAAAACAACGGCGTCTCTTGCCTTAAAAGCAGCCGGAAAAACCAGTGAATTAATAGCAAAATCTGCTAATTTTTCCCTAGCCATTGCCGAATTTCCTATAGATATAAACAACACCGGCCACCAACGCGGACACTTAGCTATTATAGGCACCGGCCCAGGCGCAGAAAAATGGATGTCTCCCGAAGTCAAAGACACCTTAAAAACAGCAACCGACTGGATCGGATATAAAACCTATCTTGATTTAGCCGAACCCTTACGCACAAATCAAACTCGCCACGAATCAGACAACCGCGAAGAATTAGAACGCGCCAAACACGCCTTAAATTTAGCAGCAACCGGCAAAAAAGTCGCCGTCATTTCATCAGGAGACCCCGGCATTTTTGCAATGGCAAGCGCCGTTTTTGAAGTCTTAGAACGCGAAAATAACCCCCAATGGGATACCCTCGAAATTCAAGTTTGCCCCGGCATATCCGCCATGCAGGCAGCCGCAGCCCTTGCCGGTGCCCCCTTGGGACATGATTTTTGTGCAATTTCCCTTTCAGACATTCTCAAACCTTGGTCAATCATTGAACAACGCATTGCAGCAGCCGCAGCAGCAGATTTTGTCATCGCTTTTTATAACCCCATTTCCAAAGAACGCCGGTGGCAACTCGCCAAAGCCAAAGAAATTTTATTGCAGTACAGATCGCCTCAAACGCCGGTTATCTTAGCCAAAAATTGCGGTAGAGTTGGGCAGACTGTTAAAATTTGCACCCTCCAAGAATTTAACCCAGAAACCGCCGATATGCGGACAATCATCCTCATCGGTTCCAGCCAAACCCGAATTATGCCGCGTCCGCATGGCCGTTTATGGGTTTATACTCCGCGCCGGTATGAAAAATAACAAATCAATCTGCCAATATAAACAACTGCAACATTGCAAAACAGCCCATACAATTTAATTAAAGCCTCACCATAGAAAACCTTACCAGGATGGATAAAAAAATTTTTTTGTCCTTAACTTTTTTTTGCTCACCCGTCAAGTAGACACAAGTTTAATTATCGAACAATCCCCCTTGATATTCCCCTTAATAATTTTTTTTCTACAATTTTAATGTTCAGCTTGTCAAAGAGAATGTTAACTACATATATTTTTCAGGATTTTACCCATCATCAGCCGCCCTTTTTCTCCTCACAAGCCATAATTTTATCCCCCTCAGTTACCCCCCGTACTTTCCCCCATACGACAATAATTCAATCAAATTCGCCTAAATCCAGCCGCCGGCACTGATTTATCTTGTTTTTTCTAGTTAGAGGATACTTTTGTTAACCTTAATGCAAATTAAATGTTATAACAATTGGCTCTTCTTCAACCGTATAGCAGCTTTAGGCAAAGCCAGATTTATTTACTTTTTAGGATTATCACAAAAATTTTTGAACGTCAATAGTCATTTAATAGAAATATTTTAAGTAAAAAGTTGAGAATTTTTCCGGACATAAAGTTTTTTTATATTTATGAAAAAGTAATTTTTATTTATAAATATCAGTGTATTTACGGAGAAGGCTGTTACAATGGAACCATAATAGCTGGGTGCATCTCCCTTTTGGGACCAGAAAAAGCCAAAATCTCCAAAAAAATACTTAACCGATTCCAGATAGAAACCACTATCGAGAAAATTAAAAAGTGCGGGCTAGTCAGTAAAAACCCTGACACAGCCAGCATAAAACAAAGAACGCCGCTTATTATTTAACTAACGGCACTGCTTGAATTTCTCAATGCAGCCAACAAAAAATATACTTCCCAAAAAAACGGAAGTTTTGGAAGGAGAAAATAGCGGCTAATTCTGGTCATGGGAATGTCTCAGCCACCCAAGGGAAATAGTGCCTAGTGGCAGCGACAAAATATTGTCAGTTAAAAAACTTCTGGCTGGCAATAAAAAAATAAAACCCCTCATCTTTTCGCCCGCAAAAAGATGGGCAAAAGGAAGATGCCTTGTGCAAAAGCCGTTTTTCTAGGGAATACATCTAACCATGTCTATCTTTCAAGCAACCTACAGCCGCGATTATGTCAAGGGTTCAGTCGAAGCAGACACCATAAAAGGACTCGCCGAAAATGATATTGTTTTAGGATTAGAAAACGATGACATCATCTTTGGCAACCAAGGCAATGATTGGCTCGCCGGCAACGAAAACAAAGACACTATAGCCGGTGGCAAAGCTAACGACATCATACATGGCGGGAAAGATGACGACTTACTTCTCGGACAACTTGATAACGATATCCTCTGCGGAGACTTAGGCAACGACACAGCCCTCGGTGGAAACGAAAACGACTGGATAGAAGGCAACTCTGGCAAAGACTGGCTTGCTGGCAACATTGGCAACGACACGCTTTTAGGCGGAGATGGCCAAGACACCGCACACGGCGGCAAAGACAACGACCTCATCAATGGGCAAGAGGGAGACGACGCCTTGTTTGGAGACATGGGCAACGACATCCTCAAAGGTGGTGAAGGCAGCGAGATCCTCAATGGCAACAGCGGCGCCGACTGGCTTGGCGGCAACGAAGGCAACGATACTGTACACGGCGGCAAAGACAGCGATACGGTACACGGCGGCAAAGGCAACGACCTACTTTTTGGAGAAGTTGGTGACGACGTAGTTTGTGGCGACATCGAAAATGATACGGTTCAGGGCGGCACCGGCAAAGACTCAATTTGTGGCGAAGAAGGCAACGATCAACTCTACGGCAACGAACAAAACGACACCCTCACAGGCGGCGATGGCGATGACACCATCAACGGCGGTAAAAACAACGACCTAGTATATGGAGACAACGGCAACGATGTAATTTATGGCGACCTTGGTGCCGATACAATATTTGGTGGAGAAGGCCAGGATACCTTTGTCATAGGGCGGCGTAATGATACCCCAGGCTACCTCAGCACCGGCGGCCCACAAATTATAGATGCTGACTGGTTAACGGACTTTGGCACCGCTGCCGATGTCATTTCCCTTATCGGTGGTTTAAGCTTCGACCAACTTAATATTTTTGCCGGCACCGGCGAATATGCCGGTCACACCATCATTCAAGATAAAGTTCTCGGTGAATATCTCGCCATTCTCAAAGGCATACAGCCAAATTCCCTTATCGGCGACACCAACTCTATCAGATTTAGAAACCCTCAAGCTGAGAATTTATCCACCGGCATCGGTAACAATAGCGATTTTTCTTCTCCCGTCCCCCCAGAGAATACCGGCGTTGACGGTTCTGCCGGTGGTGGTGGAGCCGGTGGTGGTGGTTCTGCCGGTGGCGGCGGTTCTGCCGGTGATGGTGGTGGTTCTGCCGGTGGTGGAACTACAGGAAATCAACCGCCCATCTTTACAGGCACCAACCAATTCAGCATCAATCAAAACACAAGCGGCATCATTCCCAACTTCTTAGACTCCACCACTGATCCTGATGGCGATACTCTCAGCATTATCGACTTCAGCCAACCCAACAACGGCACCCTAAGCCAAAACCAAGACGGCACATTTACTTATACCCCCAACCCCAACTTTAACGGCACCGATAGCTTCACCGTCGTCATTTCCGATGGCAAAGGAGGCACAACAACCAGCGAAATTCTACTTACTATCAACCCCCTAAATGCCGGTGACGGTGGTTCTGTCGGTGGTTCTGTCGGTGGTGACGGTGGTTCTGCCGGTGGCGGTTCTGTCGGTGACGGTTCTGCCGGTGGTGGTTCTGTCGGTGGCGGTGGTTCTGTCGGTGGCGGCGCTTCTACAGGAAATCAACCGCCCATCTTTACAGGCACCAACCAATTCAGCATTAATCAAAACACAAGCGGCATCATTCCCAACGTCTTAGACTCCACCACTGATCCAGATGGCGATACTCTCAGCATTATCGACTTCAGCCAACCCAACAACGGCACCCTAAGCCAAAACCAAGACGGCACATTTACTTATACCCCCAACCCCAACTTTAACGGCACCGATAGCTTCACCGTCGTCATTTCCGATGGCAAAGGAGGCACAACAACCAGCGAAATTCTACTTACTATCAACCCCCTAAATGCCGGTGGCGGTGGTGGAGCCGGTGACGGTGGCGGTGGTGGAGCCGGTGGCGGCGCTTCTACAGGAAATCAACCGCCCATCTTTACAGGCACCAACCAATTCAGCATTAATCAAAACACAA